>SKLG01000100.1 GCA_007123335.1 Anaerolineae bacterium
AACACCATGCCGATGGGCGCGCCGTCGGGGCGATAGAGCCACAGCCCTCCCGGCCCCGTGCAGTAGATATTGCCCTCCACATCGACCTTCATGCCGTCGGGGCCGCCGGGCATCTCTGACTCCATGTGGGCGAATATTCGCGAGTTGGTCAGCGTCCCATCGGCGCGTACATCCAGGGTGCGGATCTGGCGCCGGGTGGTGTCGTCGATATAGAGCGTCTGCTCATCGGGCGAAAAGGCCAGGCCGTTGGGGCGGTCGAAATCGTCCACCAGAAGCTGAAGCTCGCCGTCGGGCGCGATGCGATAGACGCCGTGCCAGGGCAGCTCCTTCTCCTCCTCGCGGATGCCATAGGGCGGATCGGTGAAATAGATGCTGCCATCGCTGCGCACCACGACATCGTTGGGGCTGTTGAGGCGTTTGCCCTCATAGTGGGTCGCCAGGGCGGTGACCGTCCCATCCGCCTCGGTGCGCGACACCCGGCGCTCGCCATGCTCGCAGGCGATCAACCGCCCTTGCCGGTCAAAGGTCAATCCGTTGGCGTGGCCGCTGGGTCTGCGCCACGGTTCGGGGCTGCCTCCAGGAACCAGCTTGTAGATCGTCGATGCCGGGATGTCGCTGAACAGCAAATAGCCGTCGGGATGCCACACCGGCCCCTCGGTGAATTGTAGGCCCGAGGCCACCTGTTGCCACTCTAGCGATGCCAAAAGATCGGCAAGCGTCATTTCCTCTTTCCCCCCTTTGGTGTGACGTGAATGGCAGCGATTGTACCGACCGATGGGGGGCCAGGCAAATCGAGATTCCTGGCCTGGCTGTCAAGATCAGGACGCTACCGCGTGAAAAAGGGATGGAACAGTAGCGGCAAATAGTGTGGCGGCAGCGTCGGCGTGGATGTCGCGGTGGCGGTGGCTGTCGCCGTCGGCGTGATCGTCGCCGTTGGCGATGGCGATGCGGTGGCCGTATGCGTGGGCGTCGCCGTTACCGTCGGCGTCGCCGTTACCGTCGGCGTCGGCGTCCTGGACGGTGTTGGCGTATAGGTCAAGGTGGCCGCCGGCGTCGCTGGCCAGACATGGGGCGGCGAGAAATCGACCACAAGCATGGCGCGGTGTTGATAGGAGCCGTCGATGGCGTGAACGCGCCGTGGCGTGCTGTCGCCTCCCTGGCCGATGAGCAGCAGGCTCAGGGCGTTATGCCATTGCCAGTCCGGCCGGTTGACGATCTCCTGGATCACCGACGCCAAATCCGGCGAGCCATACTCCCTCCCTGTGCGCCACACCTCCGAAGCGGGCACATCCCATACGGTATAGGCCGTGGTGCGCGGGCGCACCGTCACCAGCGGCCCCTCACGAAAGCTGGGCGACTGGCCCACATTGTCGGCATAGATGTGCAGCTTCATACGCCAATAGCTGTCCTCGGCGGCTGTGACCCGCACCTGGGCATGATGGATCGTCGAGCCTTGGGGGATTTGCAGATGGTTAAAGCGCAACCCGCCGTGATACACACCGCCTCCGTCAAGGTTCACCGTTGCGCTGTCGCGCCGGTTGGCGGTGCCCTCCACAAAGGTGTCATCGTCGGAGGTGACGATGCGCTGCGTCGCCTGGCGCAGCGGCATGCCCGATAGCCCGCGTAGCAGCAGGCCGTTGAGGATCGGCGCGCTGCCCCCCTGTCCGACAAAGGTGATGTCCAGTTGGTCGTCGGCCACGGTCACCGTCCCTGTGATGACCAGGGCATGGTAGGTGCCCACCTGTGCGGCCACGTCAATGTCGCGAATCGCTACCTCGTTTGGCGTGCCCTTTTCCAAATAGATGTCGAACACCCGGGCGCCGGGCGCTGTGGCGCTCAGCTCGGCCAGATGGAACTCGGCCAGGATCCCGGTCTGTGCCGAGCCCGCCGACAGGTAGCAGCCAAAAGCGCTCACGCCGACGCGCTGCGATTGGTACAGGCCGTCATCCGTCGTCCCGGCGATGGGCGCCGTCACCTGATGCCGCGTGCCGCCGTCAAACCCATACCACTGATGAATGATCCCGCCGTCGGGATCATTCGCCCACCACTCGCCCGATGTGTCCTGCCAGATCGAATGACTGCCCGTGTTCAACCCCAGTCGGGTATAGGCTTTGTGTTCCCGCGCGCCCCACACAATCTCGTCATCGACCACAGCATAAGGCCGTATATAGATCGTCTGTGCCGCGCTTGGTACGTCAATGTACTCAAAAAATCCCCCTGCAGGACGGTTCACCTGAAAGGGCGTGCGATAGCGATAGTTCTTGTCAGTAGCGCGGCTGACCGTGTCCCAAAACACTGACGTGCGATCTACCTCAGGGCTACCCTCCACAACCCAGTGCAGAGCGATCGAGCCCCCTGGAGCGGTAAGTGCCGGCAGCCCACGCATCGCTACCGTCGCCGATGTGGGTTCCAGCATCGGCAGATCCACGGCGACGGGTTCGCGCAACATGGCGATGACCGGCGCCGCCAACAGCAGCATGGCCAGGGCGACAAGAGCAACGACGAACCGGCGACGTATTGGCATTCCACATCCTCCACAGCGACGCATAAAGCGCAGACATGGCGCTCAGGGCCTCCTCCTACAAGGACGATCTGGATGCTGAAAAGGTGCGCGCTTCCGGCTCGTGGCTCCTTTGCCAGATTGTGCCTGATGCGTGCGCCGAACCTTGTCTCTCTGAAAGAGTGTGGTACAATGGGGAGGTGTTCGTTGATCCTATTGTAGCCATCTATGGTTGGCGGATGACATCCATCGAGGCAAGAGACGATGACAGCTTCTAGTTCGGCCAGACCCAGCCTGCGTCCTACCTACAAGGCCAGCCCGGTGCTGTATGCGGTGATGCGCTGGCTTATCGGTTGTTTGATGCGCATTTTGTATCGTTACGAGATCCACGGCAGTGAAAACGTGCCCAGTCAGGGCGCAATCATTGTCGTTGTGAACCACCTGCACCTCCTCGATCCCCTTGCCGTGGCGCCAGCCATCTCGCGCCAGATCGTGACTCTGGCAGCCGACAAGTGGCGGAGCAATCCCCTCATCGGCGTCTTTCTCAAGTTGGCCGGCTCGATCTTTGTCGCCCGTGGTGAGGTGGATCGCAAGGCGTTACGCGCCTGCCTGGAGCTGCTCAATGACGGCGGTGCGCTGGCCGTTGCCCCAGAGGGGACGCGCAGCCGAACGGGACAGCTACAACGCGCCCGGCCAGGAGCGGCCTACCTGGCTACGCGCACCAACGCCATGATCCTGCCGGTAGCTTTTTGGGGCGTGGAAAAGCTGCGTACCTGGTGCAAGCTGCGGCGTCCCCGTTGCCAGGTGATCATCGGCAAGCCTTTTCGGCTGCGACAGAGCCAAGATAAACCCTCTACGGCGGAGCTTCAAGAGCTCGCCGATGTCATGTCCATCCAGATCGCACGGTTGCTCCCCGAAAGCTATCGCGGGGTGTACGCCGAGTCGGCCTCCGCTGTCGAGGTGGGCGAGGCCGATCTGCCCATCGTGCCGATTTGCCGATGACCACGCCGTCACCGGCTGAGCCCGAGTACGATATCGATGTGCAGATCGATCCGCAGCTTGTCGAATCTGTGGACGACGAGCGACTGGCTGAAATAGCCCGTGGCGTGTTGCGACGAGAGGGACAGCCGGCGGGAACGGCGCTCGCGCTGGTTATCACCACCGATGACGCCATACAAGAGTTGAACCGTCTCTACCGTCAATCAGATCGCCCGACCGATGTGCTGGCCTTTGCCGCCCACGAGAGTGTCCCTGAGGGCGACGACGAGGCCAGCTTTGTGACGGCGGATGACGACTTTACACGCTATTTGGGCGATGTTATTATTTCGCACGACACCGCCGCCGCCCAGGCGGTGGAGCAGGGCCATGGGCTGGATCGCGAATTGGCACTCTTGGTGATCCATGGCTGCCTGCACCTGCTGGGCTATGACGACGAGGCGCCAGAGCCTCGTCAACGCATGTGGACCCGTCAACAGGATCTTTGGGAGTCTTTGTAACCATACCTTCGCTATCCGATCGGTGAGCGCTCGCGCGCAATGGCTGGTATTTCGACGAGTATTCGCGACAGTGGAGCTGATCCGGCGCCACGCCCACATTTTATGGGAGGACGATCCTTGAAGACTCTGCTATCCGGCAATCAGGCCCTTGCCCGCGGCGCTTGGGAGGCGGGCGTTCGGGTGGCGGCGGGTTATCCCGGCACGCCCAGCACCGAGATTCTCGAGAATTTTGCACCCATGTCCAACGTCTATGCCGAGTGGTGCCCCAATGAAAAGGTGGCTCTGGACGTGGCCGCCGGCGCCGCTTACGCCGGCACCCGGGCGCTGGCGGTGATGAAGCACGTCGGCGTAAACGTGGCCGCCGATGCCCTCTTTTACGCCTCCATGACCGGTATGCCAGCTGGCCTGGTCATCATTGTCGCCGACGACCCCGGCATGCATAGCTCTCAGGGGGAGCAGGACACGCGGCGCTATGCTAAATTCGCCCGTCTTCCCTGTCTGGAGCCCAGCGACACCCAAGAGGCCAAGGACATGATAGCCGTGGCTTTTGAGTTAAGCGAGCGCTTTGACACGCCGGTCATCGTCCGCGTCACCACCCGCATCTCGCACTCCTACGGCGTCGTCGAGCTGGACCCTGATGCGCAGGGGCCGGTTTGGCCCGACGATTCGCCTGCGTATCATATCGATACCACCAAATATGTCATGGTCCCCGGCAATGCCCGCCGCCGTCATCCGGTGATGGAGCAGCGCATGGAGGATCTGGCAGCCTACGCCAACGAGTTCCCGGTGAACCGCGTGGAGATGGCCAAGTGCCCGGCACCTTCCGCGTCGTCATCGACGCCGGTGCCGGGCACTTCCCTGGGCATCGTCACCCACGGCGTCGCCTACCAATACGCCCGCGAAGTTCTGCCGGAGGCTTCCTTCCTGCGCCTGGGGATGACCTACCCCATCCCGCGCCAGATGGTTGCCGATTTCGCCGCCAAGGTCGATCGGCTGCTGGTCATCGAGGAGCTTGACCCGGTCATCGAAGAGGAGCTGCGCCTGGCCGGCATCGAATGCGAGGGGAAGCAGTTCTTCCCCCTCATCGGCGAGTTGTCGCCCGATGCGGTGCGCGAGGGCGCTGTGGCCGCCGGCGTGCTGGAGGAGACCGACCAGGTGCCCCAGGTGCCGGGCACTTCTGAAAGTGCCCGGCACCTGCCCGCTCTGCCGCCCCGGCCGCCGGTCCTCTGCCCCGGTTGTCCGCATCGCGGCGTGTTCGCCATCACCCGCAAGCTCAAGCTGGTGGTGAATGGCGATATCGGCTGCTACACCCTGGGCTTTTTGCCGCCATTGGCCGCGCTCCATACCTGCGGCTGTATGGGCGCCAGCATCGGCGTGGCTCATGGTTTATCCAAGGCCGGCGTCCAGCAAAAGAACGTCGCCGTCATCGGCGACTCGACCTTTTTCCACACCGGTCTTCCGGCGCTGCTCAACATCGCCTATAACAAGGGCACGGCCACAACCATCATCCTCGATAACCGCACCACGGCCATGACCGGCCATCAGCAGCACCCCGGCACCGGCTATACCTTGCAGGAAGAGCCGACCATGGCCGTGGACCTGCCGACGCTGATCCGCGGGCTGGGCATCGAGCACGTGCACGTCGTCGATCCCTACGATCTGCAGGAGGTGGAGGAGACGCTGCGTGCCTGCGTCGAGTGCGACGAGCCCTCGGTGGTCATTGCCCAGCGCGAGTGTGCGCTGTTGCCGGCCGCGCGAAGCCGCTACCAGGCGTTGACCGTGGATGCGGAGAGCTGCATCGCCTGCGGCCTCTGTCGCCAGTTGGGTTGCGCGGCGTTGTTCAAAGGGGAGCAGATCGAGCGGTCCGGGGGCAGGATCGCCTACAAGACGACGATCGATCCCCTGCTCTGCACCGGCTGCGAGATCTGCGCCCAGATCTGCCCGCGCAGCGCCATTTCCTTCCGCACAGACACCGAGGAGGTCCCGGCGTGATGGCCAAGACTACAAACATACTGCTGGTGGGCGTTGGTGGCCAGGGCACGCTGCTCGCCGCCGACGTCGTCGCCCTGGTGGGCATGGAGATCGGCCTGGATGTGAAAAAGTCCGAGGTGCACGGCATGGCCCAGCGCGGCGGTAGCGTCACCAGCCATGTGCGCTGGGCGGAGCAGGTGCATTCGCCGCTCATCCCCGTCGGCGAGGTGGACTATTTTATCGCCTTTGAGCGCCTGGAGGCGTTGCGCTACGTCGACATGTTGAGCCCCGAGGCGGTGGCGTTGGTCAACGACTATCGGATCTCGCCCGTGGGGGTGAGTTCAGGCGATGGTGTCTATCCCTCTGAGGAGGATCAGGACGCCGTCTATGGGCCTCTTCTCGAGCGCGTCCACTATGTGCCAGCCATCGATCTGGCTCAAGAGCTGGGCAACCCTCGGGTGAACAATGTGGTCATGCTCGGCGCGCTATCGTCGCTACTTGACGTGCCCGAGGATGTGTGGCTAAATGTGGTCAGTGCGCGCGTGCCCGAGCGTTACATCGCGCTGAACGAGCGCGCCTTTGCCGTTGGGCGCGAGCATATGCGCGTCGCACTGGCGCGCTAGGAGAAGAGGATGCGTATCGACGGCCGCGCAGACGATGCTCTGCGCCCGGTGACCATCGAGCCCGGCTATCTCCAATTTGCCGAGGCGTCGGTGCTCATCTCCACCGGCAAGACCCGCGTCTTGTGCGCGGCCACCGTCGAAGAGTCGGTGCCGCCCTGGATGGCGGGGCGCGGCAGCGGCTGGGTCACTGCCGAGTATGCCATGTTGCCCCGGTCCACAACGGTGCGTACCCGCCGCGAGACCCATAACCTATCGGGCCGCACCCAGGAGATCCGCCGTCTCATCGGCCGTTCCCTGCGCGCCTCGGTGAATCTGGATCTGCTGGGTGAGCGCACGGTGCTCATCGATTGCGACGTCATCCAGGCCGATGGCGGCACCCGCACCGCCTCCATCACCGGGGGCTATGTGGCCCTCGCTCTGGCGGTGCAGCGCCTGATCAGCCAAGAACTCGTCGATCCTGGTGTACTGTTGGCGCCGGTGGCGGCGGTCAGTGTGGGCCTCGTTGATGGCCAGGTTCTGCTCGATCTGTGCTATGCAGAGGACTCGACCGCCGATGTGGACATGAACGTGGTGATGAACGCCGACGGCGATTTCGTCGAGGTGCAAGGCACTGCCGAGGGTCGGCTCTATTCGCGGTCGGAGCTGGACGACATGCTCGACCTGGCCGAGGAGGGCATCGAAACACTGATCGCCTTTCAGCAAACCGTTCTGCAACGCTAAGGAGGCCATCTTGTCCGCACCCATCCCCAATTTGACCGGTATTTTCCCCATCGTCTATACTCCCTTTGACGCCGAGGGGCGCATCGACGAGGAGGATCTGGAGCGGCTGGTAAACTATCTCATCGACGCAGGGACGCACGGTCTGGCGGCGGTGGGTGGTGGCAGCGAGTGCCACAAGATGCCCGTGTCTGAGCGCAAATGGCTGGCCGAGCGAACGATGCACTATGCCGACGGTAGAGTGCCGGTGATCGTGGGCACCTCGGCGGTGAATACCGCCGACTCGGTCGATCTGTCGCGACACGCTGAGGAGATTGGTGCTCCGGCGGTGTTTGTCACGCCGCCGATCTTTGGCGGCACCTCGCCCGAGTCACTCATCGTCCATTACGGCGCACTGTCGCGGGCCGTGTCGATCCCCATTATGGTACAGGATGCCAATATCTCGGTGGCGCCGATCCAGGTCGTGCGCCTGGCCGAGGCGTTTGAAAATGTCTGCTACCTCAAAGAGGAGGCGCCCGATTCGGGGCACCGCATCAGCGAGGTCAAGCGTCTGCGCCCGCAGATCAAGGTCCTCTCGGGAGGCAGCTACCTCCTGAATGACCTGGCTCGCGGGGCGCAGGGCGCCATCCCCGGCAGCGTCGGCGTGGCCGATCTGAGCCGCGCCTATAATCTTTATATCGCCGGAGACCTGGAGGGAGCGCGGGCCGCCTATGACCATTTCACGCCCCTCTCCTTCTGGCGGCGCCAGTTCTCGCTCCTCGGCTCCAAAGAGGTGTTGCGACGCCTGGGCGTGTTCAAGGCCGCCTATCTGCGCGAGCCATCCGGCCAGCGCCTGGATGACCAGGACCACCGCGAACTCGGCGCCATCATGGAACGCATGGGACCACCTTACTGAAATCGTCTACATAGATCCATTCCCTTGGGAGGAAAGGCTTATGACCAGGCCCACCAGAGAGGAAGCCTGGGCACTCTTGACCAAACATACCCAATCCGAGAGCCTGCTCAAACACGCCCTGGCCGTAGAGGCCGCCATGCGCGCCTACGCCCGCCATTTCAAAGAGGATGAGGAGCTGTGGGGCGTCACCGGATTGATCCACGACTTTGATTATGAAGAGCATCCCGATCTCGGGCCGAATGGCCACGTCAGCGCCGGATGCGCTATGCTGCGCGAGGAGGGCTGGCCCGAGGAGATCGTCGAGGCTGTTGGCGGACATGCTACCTATCTGGGCATTCCGCGCACCAGTTTGATGGCCAAAACGCTGTTCGCCGTTGATGAGCTTACCGGCCTTATTGCCGCCTGTGCCCTCGTGCGCCCTAGCAAAAGCATCATGGATCTCAAAGCGCGTTCGGTGCGCAAAAAGTGGAAGGACAAGGCCTTTGCCCGCGGTGTCAATCGCGAGGATATCGAGCTGGGCATGTCCGAGCTGGGCGTGGAGATGAACGAACACATCACCTTTGTCATCGAGGCGCTCAAGCCGGTGGCTGAGGATCTAGGGCTGGCTGGCTAACCGGAGTCGAAGGCGCAAGCGCATGCCCAACAACGCAGATAAAAGACGTTGCCCAGAATGTGGGGCGCAGGCGCCCCGCGATGCGGCGCTGTGCCCTTCCTGCGGCGCCCAAATGGCATACCGCAGCGATGATGCCCAGTGCCCCTCTTGCGGTGCGCGCATGTCGCCGCAAGGGGTATGCCCCATTTGTGGCGCCCAGGGCCAGGTGGCGTCGCCCACACGCTCGAGATCGTCCAGGGTTTGGATCGCCCTCGTGGCCCTCCTCCTGTTGGTGCTTGGCGGGGTGGGCTGGGTACTGGGCGGCGAGCGGGTCGTGGCGCTGTGGCTTGCTCAGGCGCCGTCGTCCGCAGGACGAAATCCTGCAGCCAATCCCCAGAGCAGGGCGACCATCGCCATCGACCTCCCGAAAGAGGCGCAGAAATTGCTGGCTGCGGTGGCGCCGGCCGCTACTCCGACGATGACGCCGACTCGGGCTGCATCCCCCGATCCTACCGGCACGACGCAGCCTACAGCCACGGCGGCGTGGACGGCCACGTGGACGCCTGAACCGTCATCCACGCCCACGCCAATGGCCAGCCCGACGCCTGATCCGACCGAACCGCCGGAACCTACGGCGATACCCACTCCAGAGCCACAGACCTATGAGGTCCAGTCGGGCGATAACCCCTGGACCATCTCCCGTCAGTTTGGCCTGAGCATGGAGGAGCTGCTGGCGGCCAACGGCTTGAGCGAGGGCGCATTGTTGCGGGTGGGCCAGGTGCTCCAGATTCCACAGACAGAATCCGCCGCAGAGTCTGCCTCTGTGACCGACGATGCTGCTTCCGCGCCAGCACCGACCCCCGAGCCGTTGGTTCACACCGTGGCGAGCGGAGACACCATCGGGGCGCTGGCGGTTCGATATCAGGTGTCCTCTGCCGAGATCGCCCGAGTCAACAACATCTCGCTGAACAAGGTGCTGAGCATCGGGGAAACGCTGATCATCCCCGTAAACACGCCCTCGCCCACCGCTACGGCGCCCACCGCTACGGCGCCCGCCGCCGATGATGCCCCTGCGCTCGCGGTGGACGCGACGCCCACGGCGACAGCGACAGCCGCTCCGACGGCCACCCCTACCGCCCCGCCGCCATCGACCCCTGAGCCGCTGGTTCACACCGTGGCGAGCGGCGATACCATCGGGGCGCTGGCGGTTCGATATGAGGTGTCCTCTGCCGAGATCGCCCGAGTCAACAACATCTCGCTGAACAAGGTGCTGAGCATCGGGGAAACGTTGATCATCCCCGTAAACACACCCGCGCCCGCCGCCGCCGATGATGCCCCTGCGCTCGCGGTGGACGCGACGCCCACGGCGACAGCGACAGCCGCTCCGACGGCCACCCCTACCATCGCGCCGACATCGACCCCCGAGCCGGTGGTCCATACCGTGGCGAGCGGCGACACCATTGGGGCGCTAGCGGTGCGATACGGCGTGTCCTCTGCCGAGATCGCCAGGGTCAACAATATCTCGTTGAATCAAGTCTTGCGCATCGGCGATACGCTGGTCATCCCTGACACGACTCCCGCACCCACGCCCACGACGCCGGTGGCGGCTGGCGACAATCTCGCCCTCGCTGTGGATGCCGCGAACGCGGCAACCGCAGCCGCGGATGCGACCCCTACACCATCGCCCGAGGCCACGGCTACCCCTGCGCCCGAGGTTACCGTCACCCCTGCGCCGGCCGGGACCCCCGAGCCGGTGGTCCACACCGTGGCGAGGGGCGACACCATCGGGGCGCTAGCGGTGCGATACGGCGTGTCTTCTGCCGAGATCGCCAGGGCTAACAATATGTCGCTGAATCGGATGTTGCGCATCGGCGATAGACTGATCATTCCCATCACCACACCGATACCCACCAATACGCCCGAGCCGACGGCCACGCCTCCGCACACACCCACGAGCACGCCGACCGTTACCAGGACGCCATCGCCTACGAACACGCCGCTGCCACGCTTTCCGTATCGCGCTCCTTATCTGTTGGGGCCGCCCAGAGAGAGCGTCTTTGTGGGCGGCGACGCCAGGATCTTGCTCAACTGGACATCGGTGGGCATTCTGGCACCCCAGGAATGGTATGCGTTGCGCGTATGGGCGCCGGGCGACGAACAGCCGACCCGCGTGCTGACCAAGGCCTCGTCGTGGCGTCTGCCGGCGAGCATGTACCCGCAAGACAGTGCCGACCGCACCTTCACCTGGAAAGTGGTGGTGGTGCTCAAGGGCACCGATGCCGATAGCGAGGTGTCCATCAGCCTGCCCAGCAACAAACGGACCTTCTCCTGGCACTAGCCGGGATACCCACGAGGAGGGACGACATGGATTCGCGAGAGATTGTGGAGCGCACCATCACCTATGCGGCTCCCGCCCGCCTGGCCGCGACCCTGCCCGAGCCCTACTGGAATGACCTGGTTCACGTGAACTATGATCTGCCCGGCTTTGACCGCGCCTGGCGCGAGGTGCGGCCGGGCCGGCAGGAATATGTGGACGAGTGGGGCAACACCTGGGCGCGGGTCGATCGCACCAGCAAGGGCGAGGTCTCTCGCGGCGCCTTGGAGAGCTGGGAGCGCCTGGAGACGCTGACCCTCCCCGATCTGGCCCATCCGGCCCATTTCCAGCGGGTGCGCGCCGTCTGCGCGCAGCGCGACGAGACCCGCTTTCGGGTGGGCGGGTTGCCCGGCTTTCCCTTTAACGTCGCTCGCAAGATGCGCCGGCTGGATCAGTTCCTCATGGATCTGCTCCTCGCGCCGGATCAGGTGGCGGCGTTGCTACGGCGCGTCGAGGACCTGCTCGCCGAGGTGATCGTCCAGTACGCCGAGGCCGGCGTGGATGGCGTCATGTTCCCCGAAGATTGGGGCACCCAGCTTAGCCTGATGATCCACCCCGATATGTGGCGCGAGGTGTTCAAGCCCGGTTTTTCGCGGCTCTGCGCCGTGGCCCACGATCGCGGCGTCAAGGTGCTGATGCACTCTTGCGGCAAGATCACGCCCATCATTCCCGATCTCATCGATGCGGGGATCGATGTGTTGCAGTTTGACCAGCCGCAGCTTCATGGCATCGACACCCTGGCCCAGTTCCATGGCCAGATGACCTTCTGGTGCCC
>SKLG01000345.1 GCA_007123335.1 Anaerolineae bacterium
AGATCATCGCCGACGGCTACCCCGAGAGCCCTTCAACCGTCGCGCGCTGGGGACAGGCCGAGGGCGGCAAGACGCTGACCCTCGACGGCCATCTCGACACCATCCACGCCGACCACGTTCCCCCCTACATCGACGGCGGACGTATCTATGGTCGCGGCTCGGGCGACATGAAATCGGGCGTGGCTGCCATGGTGGAGGCCACCCGCGTACTCATCGAGAGCGGCGTCGAGCTGGGCGGCAATCTAATTCTTTTTACCCACACCCTCCACGAGGCGCCGGTGGGCCACATGGAGGCGCTGCGCGCGGCGCTGGCGCGGGGCGACATTTTTATCGATGCGGCCATCGTCGCCGAGTCGGGCTTTGACACCGTCCACGTCGCCGGCAAGGGCCAGGCCATCTTTGACATCGAGGTCACCCGCGAGGGCGACGCCCTCCACGAGAATGTCGCTCGGCCTCAGGGCGTGCCTAACCCTGTCGATCAGGCGGTGCGTATCGCGGCGGCGATCCTCGAGCGCGATCGGGCGCTGAGCAATTTCGGCCACCCGCTGCTGGGCCCCGAGACCTTTTTCCTCGGACAGGTGCACGGCGGCGACTTTTTCAACCGGCTGCCCAATCGCGCCTATATCAACGGCATCCACCGCTACTGGCCCGACAAGGACTGGGACGACGTCGATCGCCGGCTGGAGCAGCTCATCCGCAACGTGCCCTGCCACCCCGACCTGACGGTGTCGTGGACCCGTGGCGGCAACGGCCTGGGTTATGACGTGGGCGAGGACGCCGAGATCGTTCAGGCGCTGCGCCAGGGCTATCAGCAGGTGGTGGGCCGCGAGCTGCCGGTGAGCGGCTCGCTGAGCGTGTGCGATGTGAACGTCATCGCCCGCGAGGGCGGCATCCCGGCGGTGGCCCACGGCACCGGCTCGACGACGGCCCACGCCGATCTAGAGTGGGTGGAGATCGACCACATTGTGCGGGCCACCAAGGTGTTTATCGCCACCATCGTGAACTATTTGGGGCTGGCCGGGGGCTGATAGATCGCTCCGCCAGGTGCCGGGCACCTTCTGAGGTGCCCGGCACCTAAGACGAGAGGACGACATGATCCCGCTGATCGAGGAGAAACGCAAAGAGTTAAAGCAGCTCTGCGCCCGCTATCATGTGCGGCGCTTGGAGCTGTTCGGCTCTGCGGCCCGCGGCGAGTTTGACGCCGAACATAGCGATCTCGACTTTTTGGCCGAGTTTCAGGACATCCCGCCGGGGGAATACGCCGATCACTATTTCGGGCTCCTTTTCGCCCTGGAAGATCTCTTTCAGCGCGACGTCGATCTGGTCATGGTCTCGGCGGTTCGCAATCCATACTTTATGCAGGACATTGCGTCATCGAGGATGGTGCTCTATGCCGCAGCCTGAAGCGCTCAAATCAACAAGCGCTAGCTCAATCACCTAGAAATGCTCTCCTTTGTGACCAATAAGGATCGGTAGTCGATGCCGAGGCCCCAGATTCTCGGCATCTGGATCAAGGGGGCACCGCATGGATCTCACCTATGTCACGTACTGTGGTCTTTACTGCCGGCTGTGTGCCAACATGTCGCGCATCCCCGACCAGGCCGGGGCGCTGCTGAACACGATGAAAGACGAGGGCTACGCGTTCTTTGGCCCGACTATGAAGGGCTTTGAAGCGTTCTGGGCCTTTTTGCAGGAGCTGGAGGCGGGTTCCGAGACGTGCCCCGGCTGTCGCAACGGCTGCGGCTATCCTGGGTGCAGCATCCGCCCCTGCGCCAGGGAGCGCGACGTCACGGTCTGCCCCGAGTGTGACGACTATCCCTGCGAGCACATCGAAGCGTTGGCCAGACGCTATCCCACGCTGCTGTCCGACGGCGCCAAGCTGCAAGAGGTCGGCATGGACAAGTGGCTGGCGCTGCAGGAAGCACGGGTGCGTCGCGGGGCGTGCTATGCGGATATGCGGTATCACGACTACACGTAAAGGCCCGATGCGCTCAGCTTGACCGACTCGAGCGCCGGTGCTAGCATGCCGGCCAGTGTCATACCCTTTTACCCGCGAGAAAGGACCGCTTCATGAGAATCGGATTGGTGCTACCCGGCCTCACCGAGACCAACCTCAAGCTGGCCCGGCAGATCGGCGCCAGCGATATTGTCAGCGGCGTGCCCCATGAGGCGCTGCAAGACGGCGTCTACCAGTTCCAGCCCATCGTCATCCACAAAAAGCTTATCGAGGACGCCGGGCTGACCTGGTCGGTCATCGAGAGCATGCCCATCTCCGACCGGGTCAAGTTGGGCCTGGAGGGCCGCGATGAGGAGATCGAGCAGTGGATGCAGTCGCTGCGCAACGTGGGCGCCGCCGGCGTGCCCATCATCTGCTACAATTGGATGGCCGCCTTTGGCTGGCTGCGCACGTCCATGACCACGCGGGTGCGCGGCGACGCGCTGGCCACCAGCTATGAGCACGCCGTCATGCAGCAGGGGCCGCTCACCGAGTATGGGGAGGTCGCCGAGAGCCAACTCTGGGACGCCCTGGACTATTTCCTGCAGGCGGTGGTGCCGGTGGCCGAGGAGGCCGGCGTGAACCTGGCCATGCACCCCGACGATCCGCCCCTCTCGCCGATTCGCGGCATGGGCCGCATCATGACCAGCCCGGAGAACTTTCAGCGGATGATCGACCTGGTGCCCAGCCCGGTGAACGGCATCACCTTCTGCCAAGGCTGCTTCTCCGAGATGGGCATCGACGTGCCCCACTGGATACGGCACTTTGGCGCCCAGAACAAGCTCTTTTTCGTCCATTTCCGTAACCTGCGCGGCACGGCGGAGCATTTCACCGAGATGTTTCACGACGACGGCGACACCGACATGTGGGCGGCGATGAACGCCTACTATGACGTCGGCTTCCCCGGGCCGATGCGCCCCGACCACGTGCCCACGCTAGAGGGCGAGGAGAACCGCTCCGGCTACAGCCTGATGGGGCGGCTCTTTGCGGTCGGCTATATGAAGGGCCTCATCGATGCCGTGGAAAAGACGCGGGCCTAAGCCCCGTCTTTGTGGGCGGCGATGAAGCGGAGTGCCTCCTCCCAGGTGGGCTGTCCGTTGAACCCGCCCACCTCGGTCGTCGTCAATGCGCCGGCGGCGTTGCCCAGCTCCAGGCAGCGCCGCAGCGGCTCACCCCGCAGCCAGCCGGCCAAAAAGGCGCCGTCAAAGGTGTCCCCCGCGCCGGTGGTGGAGCGCACGACCACCGGATAGGC
>SKLG01000081.1 GCA_007123335.1 Anaerolineae bacterium
CGTTCTTGTCTATCATAACATGCGGGGTGTGGAGGCACATCATCCATTCGGGGGATTTGCCCCGCGCCGAATGGACGATAATAGGCGATATGCGTCGTCAGGCCAAAATGCATAGTCGATGGACTGATTGCGGGCGATGGCGTACAATCCCCCCAGTGACGTCCAACCTTCTCGATTACAAGGAGGCATCATGACTGACGAACTGCGCGTAGGCATCATCGGCTTTGACACATCCCATGTGCCCGCATTCACCAAGCTGCTCAACGATCCCACCGATCCCTATCACGTCCCCGGCGCCAAGGTAGTCTGTGGTTACCCCAGCTCTAGCCCGGACCTCGAATCGAGCTATCAGCGGGTGGAGGGCTTCACCCAGCAGGTGGTGGACAACTGGGGCGTCGAGATCGTCGACTCGGCGCAGGCCGTGGTCGAGCGCGTCGACGCCGTGTTGCTCGAGAGTGTCGATGGCCGCCGCCATCTGGAGGAGGCCCGCCCGGTCATCGCCGCGGGCAAGCCGCTCTACATCGACAAGCCGCTGGCCGCCGATTACGCCGAGTCTGCCGAGATCTATCGCCTGGCGGAGGAGGCGGGGTGTCCGGTGTTCTCGTCGTCGTCGCTGCGCTTTGACGCCAACATCACCGCCATCCAGGGCGACGCCGAACTGGGCGCCGTCTTGGGCTGCGATGCCTTTAGCCCGGCTACCCTCGACCCCACCAACCCCGGATTGTTCTGGTACGGCGTGCATGGCGTCGAGATCCTCTACACCTTGATGGGCACAGGCTGCCAGCGGGTGCGCTGCACGACGATGGCCGGCGCCGATGTGGTGGTGGGCGTCTGGGACGATGGACGGCTGGGCGTCATGCGCGGCACGCGGGCCGGCGCCCACGAGTATGGCGTCACCGTCTTTGGTGAGGGCAAGGTGGTGCAGACCCTGCGCTCACAGGAGGTGCCTCTATACGCACCGCTCATGGAGGAGATCATCCGCTTTTTCCGCGGTGGCCCGGCGCCGGTGGCCCCGGAGGAGACGCTGGAGATCATGGCCTTTATGCAGGCTGCCCTGGTCAGCGGGCGCGAGTGGCGTGAGGTGGCGTTGGACGAGGTCCGATAGCCGGAGTGACGGACTCATCAGGCGCTTTCAAAGAGAGGACGGGAATGGTCAACGGTCTAGCACCAAGGGTCAAACCCGTGTGGGGCGAGTTTCGCACCTTTATCGCACGGGGCAACGTCATCGACTTGGCAGTGGGCATCGTCATCGGCGGCGCGTTTAGCAGTGTGACCAATTCGCTGGTCCGGGATATCATCATGCCCCCCATCGGCCTGTTGCTGGCCAGGGTTGATTTTGAAGAGCTGTACATCAACCTGACCGCTGAGCGTTACGCTTCGTTGGCCGAGGCCGAGCAAGCTGGAGCGGCGACGATCAACTATGGGCGCTTTATCAACAACGTCATCAACTTTTTGATCATCGCGTTGGTCATCTTTTTCCTTGTGCGCTGGGTGAATCGCATAAGAGTAGAAAAGCCTGTGCCCGCGCCCGCGCCGGTGACCAAGGCGTGCCCGTATTGCCAGACGACCATTCCCATCAAGGCGACGCGTTGCCCCAATTGCACGTCGCCTTTGGAGGGGGAGGATACAGACGATGCCGATTGACAAGATCGTGGTTCAGAGACTGGGCGACGAGCTGGCGCCGCAACTCGTCGCCGATCGACGCGACCTGCATCGCCACCCCGAGCTGGGCTGGACCGAGGTGCGCACCGCCTCCATCGTGGCCCGGCGGCTGCTGGATGCCGGTTGGCAGGTGGCGCTGGGTCGCCAGGTGCATGCCGACGAGAGCCGCATGGGCGTGCCTGACGCCGCCGAGCTGACAGCGAGCTATCGGCGCGCGCTGCAGCAAGGCGCTGACCCCGAGTTGGCTCCGGCGCTGGCAGACGGCTTTACCGGTGTGGTGGGCACGCTATTGTTGGGCGAAGGACCCACCGTCGGCGTGCGGGTGGATATGGACGCGTTGCCCATCCATGAGGCGGCCACCGAGGACCACCGCCCTCATCGTGAGGGATTTGCCTCGATCAACCCAGGGGTGATGCATGCCTGTGGGCATGATGCGCACACCGCTGTCGGCCTGGCGCTGGCTCAGGCGCTGCCTCAGTTGCGTGATCAGTTGCAGGGCACGATCAAACTCATCTTCCAACCGGCGGAGGAGGGCGTGCGCGGCGCGCGCTCCATGGTCGATGCCGGAGTGGTGGATGATCTTGACCACGTCGTGGGCTTTCACTTTAGCACGGGCTGGACGCGCTCCGAGATGATCGCCGGCAATGGCGGCTGGGCGGCGACGCGCAAATTCGACGTGCGCTTTGTCGGGCGCTCGGCCCACGCCGGGGGCAGCCCTCAACAGGGGCACAACGCCCTGCTGGCGGCGGCGATAGCGACCCAGGGGCTATACGCCATCCCGCGCCACTCCGAGGGCGCTACCCGCGTGAACGTGGGCCGCCTCGTGGCCGGCACCGGGCGCAACATCATCCCTCCCGAGGCCGAGATGATGATCGAGACGCGCGGCGCCACCGAAGAGTTGAGCGAGTACATGTTCCGCCGCGCGCTGGCGGTGATCGAAGGGGCGGCACTGACCCAGGGCTGCACATGGACCGTGCGCGAGATGGGCGGCGCCCAGTCGGCGTGGAGCGATGCGGCGCTCGCCGAGCGCGTCCGCCAGGCGGCGGAGCGCCTGGGGCCGATGACGATCTATGAGCCCGAACCGCGCGGCGGCAGTGAGGATTTCACCTACATGATGCGTCGCGTCCAGGCGCGCGGTGGGTTGGCGACGAGCATCTCCCTGGGCGCCGATCCATTGGGCATTGGGCGCAACGACCCCGACCGCAAGCGCGTCCTCGGCGGCCACACGCCGTTCCATGACCTGGATGAGGAGGCCCTGCCCTTGGCCGTCCGGCTCTTGCTCATGCTCGTGGGTGATCTTTTGGGGTCGTAAAAGAGCCCCCCAATCACGCTACCTGCCAAGCGTGATTGGGGGTCGTCGAGGGGGAATGGGGCAAAGGGTTGTCGTCGCCCACGGTTCAGCGGGCCGTCTCTATCGATCTGGGAGCAGTATAGCGGGCGCAGGTCAAGGCCATGTTTTGGCTGGGTTAACAAAGGGTTAAGGCGCTGCGTATCCTGGCTCCCTGCACACGTCGGTTTGCGATGCACGCATCTTCACAGTATGATCGCAACAGATTCTACCCGCGTCTA
>SKLG01000262.1 GCA_007123335.1 Anaerolineae bacterium
CAGGGCACACGGGCAGCAGCCGCCGAGTCGTGACCTGTAGCCGTGCGCCCTCATGGTAGAGGGTGTGGATCAGCACGACCTCGTCAAACTGGTGCTGGTTCATGCCCTCGATGGCGATCTGAGCCACCGGCGCCAGATCGTCCAGCCCGACCCTCTCCTCAGGCAGGTGCACGTCGGCGTGGATAGGGACGCCGCGCCGCAGCATCGCCAACTGTCCCTGGCGTCCCAGGGTAATCGCCTTGACGGCCGGCCTGTGCTCCACCACACGCAACGCCTGCGCCAGGAGGTTGTGATTATAGGAGCCCACCAGCCCCTTGTTGCTGGTGATGAGGATCATGCCCACGCTATCGATCTGGGCATATCCGCAGAACAGGGGATTGGTGCGCACGGCGTCCTCGTCAGCCCAGGCCAGATGGGTGAGCAGCTCCCAGGAGGTGGCGGCAAAGAGCCGGGCGTTGGCCACCCGCGACTCGATGCGCAGGTTCTTGGCCGTGGAGACCACCTCCATAGCGCTGGTCGTCTTGGCGATGGATTGCACACTGTTGATGTGGCGTCTGATCTGGCGCAGATTGGCCATGATGCCTAATCCAGCAGCAAATAATGGGTCATGAACTCGTGCAACGATTCGGTCAACAGCGCCTCCAACTCGGGCGTGATCCCCTGCGCGGTACCTAGTGTCCGGCCTGAGGCGACGATGGTGATGGCGTTGCGCAGCCCCTGGCGTTCGCGCAGAAAATCGAGGAACTGCCGCTCAAAGGAGCGGATCTGGTCGATGGGGATGTCATCCAAAAAGCCACGGTTGACCGCAAAAAGAAGGGCGATCTGCTCCTCCAGGGATCGCGGATCGTGTTGGTCTTGCTTGAGCAGCTCCAGGATGCGCGTGCCGCGATCGAGGGCGGCCTGGGTAGCGCTGTCGAGCTCGGCGCCGAACTGGGCAAAAGAGGCCAACTCGCGATACTGGGCCATATTGAGGCGCAACTGCCCCGAGACCTGCTTCATGGCCGGCGTCTGCGCGGCGCCGGCCACGCGCGACACCGATAGGCCAGCGTTGATGGCGGGGCGCACCCCGGCGTGGAACAGATCCTCCTCCAAAAAGATCTGCCCATCGGTGATAGAGATGACGTTGGTGGGGATATAGGCGGCCAGGTCGCCCATCTGCGTCTCGATGATGGGCAGCGCCGTCATCGAGCCGCCGGGGCGCCCTGCGGCTGGGTCAGTCTTGAGGCGGCCGGCGCGCTCGAGCAGGCGGGCGTGCAGATAAAAGATGTCGCCGGGAAAGGCCTCGCGGCCAGGCGGCCTGCGCAGCAGCAGCGAGATCTGGCGATAGGCCCAGGCATGCTTGGTGAGGTCGTCGTAGACGATGAGCACGTCGTGGCCGTGCTCCATGAACTCTTCGGCGATGGCGCAGCCGGCATAGGGCGCCAGATATTGCAGCGCCGCCGGAGCGCCGGCGTCGGCGGTGACGACCACCGAGTGCCCCATCACCCCGTGACGCTCCAGGGTGCGCACCACCTGGGCCACGCTGGCGAGCCTCTGGCCGATGGCGACATAGATACAGATGACATCGCCCGCCTGTTGGTTCAGCATGGCGTCGACGGCCAAGGTGGTCTTGCCCGTCTGGCGGTCGCCGATGATCAGCTCGCGCTGGCCGCGCCCTATGGGCACCAGGGCGTCCACCGCCTTGATGCCGGTGTGCAACGGCACGCGGATCGGCTGTCGCTCGATGATGGCCGGCGCCGCACTCTCCACCAGACGCATTCGGGTGGTGCGGATGGGGCCGCTGCTATCGATGGGCCGCCCCAGCGCGTCCACCACGCGGCCCAACAACTCGTCGCCCACCGGCACCGCGGCGATCTCGCCCAGGGCGTGCACGGTGCTACCCTGATGGATGGTTCGATCGCTGCCCAGCACGATGGCGCCCACCTCCTCGCGCTCGAGGTTCATGGCCATGCCCAGCGTCTCGTCCTCGAATTCGAGCAACTCGCCCACCATGACGTCGTGCAGCCCCGATATCTTGGCCGTACCATCGCCCACATAGGTCACCGTGCCCACCGAGACGGGGCTCAGCGGGAAGCGCATGCCGGCGATCTGTTGCCTCAAAGCCGCCGAGACCTGCTCCGGATGAGGGAAGGAGGTCAGCAAGCGGCGCTCAGAAGCGTCGCTCATCGTTCTGCGTCCTCTTCTCGCGCAGGGAGGTCACCGACCGCGCCATACCCATTGCCCAGAATCACCCGCGACCGGGCGTTCAGATGGTGGCGCAGGGTCTCGATGTGCCCACGCAGACTGCCGTCGAGCACGGTGTCGCCAACGCGCACCCAAACGCCCCCAATGATGCGTGGATCCAGCACTACGTGCAGATCCAAGGGGCCGTCGAACACCCGCTCTAGCGTCCGTTGCAGAGCTTGCATTTCATCGCCATACAACTCGGTGGCCACGCGGACCTCGGCCAGCCGCCGCTGGGCAGCCTGAGCGTCGACCTCTGCGTGGGCATTGGCGGCCTCGTGGAGCGCCGACCACGCCGCATGCAGCTCGCTGGCGATATCCTCACCCTCTCGGCGCGATGATCGAAGACGCCCCTCCTCGTCGCTCATCCTGTGCTCTTGCCTGCCTGATCGATGAACTGGCGGATGAGCTGATGATGCTTTTCATCGTCGATCTCTTCTTGCAGCAACCGTGCGCTGGCCGCCAGAGCCAGATCGATCACCTCGCGGTGAAAGGCGATCTGTTCCCCCTCAATCTCCCTCCGCGCTTGCCGCTGTGCCTGAGCCATGAGCTCCTGGGCATCAACCCGCGCCTGAGCCAAGAGTTCCTGGCGTTGCTGCTCGGCGGCGCGAGTGGCCCGCTCGATGATCTCCCGCGCCTCGCGCCTGGCCCGCTCGACCTCGGCCTTGTAATGAGCCTCCGCCTCGGCCCGGAGCACCTTGGCCCGCTCGGCCTCGTCCAGGCCCTCCTCGATGCGCTGCGCGCGCTCGCGCAGCTTGGCCAGGATCGGCTTGTGCATCAAGACATAAAGCACGCCGAGGAGCAGCCCAAAGTTGACGACCTGTGAGAGAATGAGCCCCGGATCCAGCCCCAATTCCGCCACGCCCGTATCCTTTCTTTCCAGAGCTAGCCCTAGCCCACAAACTTGACGGCCAGGGCCACCACCAGGGCATAGATGGCGATGGCCTCGGTAAAGGCCAACGCGACGATCAAGTTGGTGCTGATGGCGCGTTCCGCCTCTGGGTTGCG
>SKLG01000385.1 GCA_007123335.1 Anaerolineae bacterium
GCGGCAAACGCCGTGCCCAGAAACACCTCAGGCTTGCGACGCGCAAACGCTTCCACCTCACCCATGAGCTGATCGGTGTCCTTTTCGCGCAGTGTGTTGGCCATGCGGTCAATGCGATCCGCGGCCATTGACGCATACCGGGCCATCTCTGGCTGTTCCTGCTCACGCAGCTCATCGCCTGACACTCGTACCGCTTGCGCGATGGCGCTCACCTGATGAGCGGCCGCTTTCTTGCCTTCGTCCAATCGCGACTTGGCCTCTTTTTCTGCTTCATGCATCGTCTCTTTGGCTCGATGCTGTACCTCTTGGACGGGGGCTGGCTTGTCTTGCTGTGCCGATGGATTCCGGCCATCTTCCATGCCGGATTGGCCAGAGACAGTCGTCGATCCGAAAGGCCTTGAGGCCTGTTCTCCGCCCCGGTTTGGCTGAGTAGTCATGGATCCTACCTCCCTATATGATCTGCCTAGGATATCACATGCGCCGGTGCTTTGTCCTTGTTCCTGAGACGACCCAGGTGAAAAAGTAATGGGAGGTGGGAGTTGGCGATAACTGTGAGGATAGGGTGTTGATGATAATAGGTCATCTGAGGATTTCACAATACATGAATATTGTAGCGTGTATTTCAGATAGAGGACGGTGGATCTCGTTAGGAAAAAGGGCGATCTCGGTTGCTCGAGTTGGAGGTGTGTTGAGATAAGCAAGGTAGTGTCGCATACTGATTGGCAAAGGGGCGGCGGTGTTTGTCGCATGCGCGCGTTGTGCTACACTAGCTCAAGATGTGGATTGTCAGGAGTTGGGCGATTGCTGTCACCGCGCCATGCTGTAGGAGGCTAACATGACCATCACCGCCAGAGAGCGCGTCCTCGTTGCCCTGGCCCATGAACAGCCCGATGTCACCCCCTGGCAGATCGATCTGACCATCGACGCACGAGAGCGCGTGGCCACCTATCTCGACGATCCCGATTGGGTGGCCGGCGTCGGCAATCATCTGGCCGGATGTGAGGATGGCTTCTTTGAGGAGATACGCCCCGACTACTGGCAGGACCAATTCGGCATCATCTGGAACCGCACCATCGACAAGGATATCGGCAACGTCGACGAGATCTTGCTCAAGGAGCCGGACCTGGCGGGCTATCGCTTTCCCGAGCCCGATCTGGCCCGCAACGCCGCCAACCTGGAGAGGCTGATAGCCCGGTATCCCGACCGCTTTCGCCACGCCGGCGTGGGCTTTTCCATGTTCGAGCGCGCCTGGACGTTGCGCGGCATGGAGAACCTGCTCACCGATATGATCCTCCATCCGGCGTTCGTCGATGAGCTCCTCGACCGCATCCTTGAGTATAATCTCCAGGTCATCGACCATATGCTGGATTACGATCTGGATTGTATTCGCTTTGGCGATGACTGGGGCCAGCAAAATGGGCTCATCATGGGGCCTCGGCTCTGGCGTCGCTTCATCAAGCCGAGGATGGCGATCATGTACGCGCGGGTCAAGGACGCAGGGCTCGCGGTCATGCAGCACTCGTGCGGCGCGATCCAGGAGCTATTCCCCGATCTCGTCGACATTGGGCTCGACATTTTCAACACCTTTCAGCCCGAGGTAATGGATGTCCAGGCCATCAAGCGTGAATATGGGCGCCACCTCACCTTTTACGGGGGCATCAGCACGCAGCAGGTGTTGCCCAGGGTGGGGCCGACGGAGCTCAAGGCGCACATCCGCGAGATGATCGCCGAGATCGGTGCTGAGGGCGGGTTTATCGTCGCCCCTACCCATGCCATACCCAGAGATGTGCCGCCGGAGAATATCCTGGCCTTTGTGGAGACCGTCCAGGGGCAGTAAGGGGATGGCAGTGCCACCGTGTCCGGCGATGTCTCGAGTCTTGCAGCCCGCGCGGACGATAGCGGAGTGATCATGCGGATTCTCAATGACCAACAGGATGCGCTGCTCAAGGACGAGCGTGCCCTCTTGAATGAACTGCGCGTCGCCCTCACGCGCTTTGGGGCCAGCGCCGATGATGAAGACACCCTGGCGCAGTCGATACGTCAATTGGACGAGCTGTTCTTGCTGGTCGTGGTCGGCGAGTTCAACTCGGGCAAGAGCGCGGTGATCAACGCTCTGCTGGGTCAGCGCCT
This sequence comes from Anaerolineae bacterium, assembly GCA_007123335.1. Taxonomy (GTDB): domain Bacteria; phylum Chloroflexota; class Anaerolineae; order UBA1429; family UBA1429; genus SKLG01. Next base: position 2,131 of record SKLG01000385.1, read on the forward strand.
GCTTGAGGAGGGGGTCACGCCCACCACGGCACAGATCCATCTGCTCCGTTACGGGGAGACGACGGAACGCCGCGTGATGGACGAGCGCCAGCACGTGTTGCTCTTTCCCGCCGAGCTGTTGAGCAGCATCAGCATCGTGGACACGCCGGGGACCAACGCCGTTATCCGCGTCCACGAGGCGATCACATCGCATTTTGTGCCCCGCTCTGATCTGGTTTTGTTCGTCACCTCTGCCGATCGTCCCTTTACCGAGAGCGAGCGCGCCTTTTTGGAGCAGATCCGTGATTGGGGCAAAAAAGTCGTCATCCTCATCAACAAGATCGATATTTTGCAGAATGAGGCCGAGCTGGAGCAGATTCAGACGTTTGTCTCAGAGAGCGCTCGCTCGCTGTTGGGCATCCATCCGCCGGTGTTGCCGATCAGCGCTCGGCTGGCGATGCGCGCCAAACAGGGCGAGCCTACCCTCTGGGCAGCCAGCCGCTTTGAAGAGCTAGAAGATTATATCCGTGACACGCTGGACGAGGCCGGGCGCATCCGGCTCAAGCTGCTCAACCCTCTCGGCGTGGGCGCCCATCTGGTGGAGCAATACCTCAATCTGACCGCGTCGCGCCTCGATCTGTTCAAAGCCGACCTGGCCATGCTCGACGACGTGGAAACCCAACTGGCTCTCTACGAGGAAGATATGAGGCGCGAGTTCGCCCTGCGCCTCTCCGACGCGGAAAAGATCCTCTTTGCTATGGAGCAGCGCGGCGAGGAGTATTTCGATGAAACGCTGCGCCTGGCGCGGGTGTTCGATCTGCTGAACAAGGAGCGCATCCAGCGCGGCTTTGCCGAGCAGGTGGTGGCGGATACACCGCGAGAGATCGAGTACAAGGTGAATGAGCTCATCGACTGGATGGTCACCGCCGATCTGCGCCAGTGGCGGGCGGTCACTGAACACCTGGCGGAGCGCCGCCGCGCCTACCAGGAGCGGATTGTGGGCGGCGATATCCTCGACGGCTATAGCTACGACCGCGCGCGGCTGATGGAGGGCGTGGGGCGCGAGGCCCAGCGTGTGGTGGAATCTTACGACAAGGCCCGCGAGGCCGAGGCCATGGCCGA
>SKLG01000195.1 GCA_007123335.1 Anaerolineae bacterium
CAGACCGACGAGGGCGAGCTGGGCTTTACCTACGACCACGCCGACGCCGTGCTCTATCTGCTCACCGAGTGTGGCATGGCGCCCGAAGAGATCGCCGTGCAGCTCGACCTGAAGCTGGCCGTGGTGCAGGCGGTGGAGCGCCAGGTGGGCGCCACCGCGTTCAAGCGACGCCTGCCGCCGTTTATTTCTAATGAACAGCGTTGTGGGATAATGCAAGAGACGTCGTGAACTCGAGGAAGGAATAAGATGGCACCTGTTACCGATCATGCACAAGACACACGCCCCACCGGGATGCTGGCCCTGGAGGACGGCACCGTCGTGGCCGGGCGCTCCATGGGCGCCTGTGGGCAGTGGGTGGGCGAGATCGTCTTTAACACCAGCATGAGCGGCTATCAGGAGATCATCACCGACCCCTCCTACTGGGGGCAGATGGTGGTGTTCACCTGCCCGCATATCGGCAACGTCGGCGTGAACGCCGAGGATGTCGAGTCGCGGCAGCCCTTTGTCCGCGCCGTCATCGCCCGCAAGATCTGCGCGGTGCCCAGCAACTGGCGCGCCGAGGAGACCCTGCCCGAGTATCTCATCCGCCACGGTGTGCCCGCCCTCTCGGGGGTGGACACGCGGCGGCTGACGCTGATCCTGCGCCAGCGCGGCGTCATGCGTGCGGCGCTGGTCTGCACCGATGACGCCGATTCGGCGCTGCTGGATGCCGAGCGCCTGATCGCTGCCGCGCGCAGCGCCCCCGACATGAGCGAACTCGACGCCGTCGGCGCCGTCACCGACCCGCACAAGCGGGAGTGGGAGTCATCGGTGGAGCGGCAGTGGATCGAGAACAGCGGCGAGCCGCTCCTCCACGCCGAGGCGCCGCGTCCCCATGTCGTCGTCGTCGATTGCGGCGTCAAATTCAACATCGCCCGGCTGCTGGCCGGGATGGGCGCCCGCGTCACCGTGGTGCCCTCGACGGCCACCGCCGACGAGATCCTGGCCGAGGCGCCCGACGGCGTCCTCTTTGCCAACGGCCCCGGCGACCCCCGCGAGGCCGAGGCGCAGGTGGCGGTGGTGCGCGCGTTGATGACCGAGCGGCCGCTCTTTGGCCTCTGCCTGGGGCATCAGCTCATCGCCCTGGCCGGCGGGGCGCGGATCTACAAGCTGCCCTTTGGCCACCACGGCGGCAACCACCCGGTGCAGGATCGGGCCACCGGCCATGTGGAGATCACGGCCCAGAACCACAACTATTGCGTCGAGCCCGAATCGTTGGCGGGGCTGCCCTTTGAGGTCACCCACGTGAACCTCTACGACGGCACGATCGAGGGGCTGCGGCATCGCGAGCTGCCGATCCGCACCGTCCAGTACCATCCCGAGGCGTCGCCGGGGCCCCACGACAGCCTGCACGTTCTGCGCGAGTTTGTGGATGCGCTCAAGGATCACGCTTGACCCCTTTGGAGGTCCCTGTGCGTGACAAGGTCACCGTCCGTGAGCTATGGCACCTGGCGTTGCCGCCGGGGACCCGTCTGGTGGGCGGCGCCGCCGGCCTGACCAACCGCGTCGAGTGGGTCACCTCGCTGCGCGCCACCTTTCCCCTGTTCGGCGCCATGGAGGAGGGCTATTTGGCGCTGGCCCGGCCCGAGCTGGCCCGGCGGATCGACCCGCGCCTGACCTTCTCTTACCTCCTCACCGAGCTTTACCGTGTCAAGGCGTCGGCGCTGGTCATCGACGAGCCCATCGGCGAGGAGGAGGCCGCCCTCGCCGACCGGCTGGCGCTGCCGGTCCTGCTGTTGCCCCACGATTCAGGCGCGGCCAGCGAAGGGGCCTTGGCCGCCCTCGAGCGCGAGATCCTGCGCGCCCTGGTGGATTGGGAGGGCCAGCTTGCCCGCCGCGAGATGGAGGCGCGTCAGCATCTGCAACGCATTTACAGCCTCGGCGGCCTGCAAGCGGTGCTCGACGAGGTGGCCAGGGTGACGGCGGCCGAGGTCGTGGTCTGCGAGCAGGGCGGCGTGGTCCTGAGTCGCACCGGGGCGCGGTCCTCCGCCGAGGCCGACGAGGAGGAGCCCATCCTTCTGTCGTTGACACACCGAAGCGCTGCGCCAAGCCGCGCCATGGCCGATGGGCGAGAGCCCGGCCAGGCCGAGTTCCCCATCCTCGTGGCCGGCAAGTCGCTGGGGAGGCTGATCCTCAGCACGGCGTCGGAGGAGAGCCCCCCGCTGGCGCCGGTCTATGGTCGCCAGGCGGCGGACATCTGCGGCATCGAGCTGCTGCAGCAGCGCACCCGCGAAGAGACCGAGGAGCGCCTGGGCGTCGATTTGGTGGAGCAGATCCTCGACGTCGCCAAGGGCGATGAGGCGCTGCTCGCCCGCCTGGCGCGCCTCGGCTATGACGTCTCGCCGGGGCGGCGGCATGTGGCGATCGCCATTGGCGGCGGCTCCGATGGAGAGGGGTGCGCGACGGTGGCCCAGGACCTCGGCTGGGCGGCGCGCCAGGACGGCGCCGGCGTGCTCACTATCAGGTATCGAGGCGACATCCTCGTGCTCTGCTCGCTGCCCCCAGAGCTGCCCGAGCGCCGCCTGCGCGACTGGCTGCGCCAGGCCCTGGATGGCCGCGAGGCCGTTTGCCCCGTGGGCGTGGGGCGCATCGGCAACGCCGACGCCGGTGCGAACCTTGACGAGAGCGCCAGCGCCGCTCAGGGCGCCAACGCCGCTCAGGGCGTCAGCATCGCCGGGTTGCGTCGCTCGGTGCGTCAGGCGCTGGGCGCCCGCGAGGTGGGCCGCCACGTCAACCTGCCCAGCCCCTACTACTATGAGCAGATGGGCCTCTACCGGCTGCTCACCGAGCTGCGCGGGCGCGACGAGCTGGCCCGCTTTTACGACGAGACCCTGGGCGACCTGGTGCGCTATGACCGCGCCCACGGCACCGAGCTGGTGCGCACGCTGGAGGCCTTTTTCGCCGAGAACGCCAACGCCAGCCGCACCGCGCGGGTGCTCTATGTCCACCGCAACACCCTCAACTATCGCTTGCAGCGCATCGTCGATATCACCGGCCTCGATCTCAACGACGCCGAGGCCCGCCTGGCTTTTCAACTGGCCCTCAAGGTCCATCACCTGACCGCGTGACGGGCGTTTGTGCAACCTGCACAAAGAACTCGCGGAGTAAGTCGGCCACCTTGCCCCAAGACGAAGGCTCTCCCCTATGGTATAGTGTCCTCAAGAGCGAGGGTCCTCAAGAGCGAGGG
>SKLG01000364.1 GCA_007123335.1 Anaerolineae bacterium
ACACGCCCCAGGGCATGCCGCGCAAGACGGGCAGCGGCCTCTTTGCCCTGGCCGTCGCCGAGCGCTTTCCCGACACGCCCCAGGAGGACGAGGGGCGCCTGACCAACTTTCGCCTGCGCGAGACCTATTTGACCCAGGTGTTCACCCTGCGAGAGTGGCGCGACGTGGCCGCCGTGGGCACCATGGGCGCACTGGTGCGCTTTCACACCCGGCACAAGCTGCTGCTCATGGCTTACAACGAGGTGGCCATGCGCGAGTTGGGGCGCATCGTCGCCAACCATGCCGGGCGCCCGGAGGAGGAGGTCTATGCCGCCTACCGCGCCGGCCTGAGCGGCGCTCTGGCGCGTCCGGCGGGGCACGGCCCGGCGATCAATGTGTTGCAGCACGCGCTGGGCTATTTCGACGAGCTGACCTCAGCGGAGAAGCACTTTTTCCTCCAGTCGCTGGAGGATTTCCGCGCCGGGCGGGCGCCGCTCAGCGTGCCGACCAGCATCGTCCGCTCGTGGATCGTGCGCTTTGGGCAAGAGTACCTGGCCGGCCAATCCTTCTTTCAGCCCTACCCCGAGGAGTTGGTGCAGATCAGCGATTCGGGGAAGGGGCGGGATCTGTAGCGAGAAGCTGCCCGAACTGCCGGGCACCTCTGAGGTGCCCGGCAGCTGGTGTGCGACGACGAGGAGGACGCCATTGTCAGCACGATCCACTGTAGAGCAGCGGATACGCGACCTGTACGCGGTCGCCCCGTTTGGCGTGTTGTGCACCCAGGGCGCGGACGGTCCCTTTGGCTCGTTGATGGCCTGTGCGTATAGCGAGGACCTGGCCCAGGTGGCGTTTAGCACGCGGCGAGAGACACATAAGCATGCCCATCTGATCGCCGATCCGAGGGTGGCGCTGGTATTTGACGATCGCCCGCTGCACCACGGCGAGCCCGGGGCCATCGCCCAGGTCTCGGTGATGACCGTCACAGGGCAGGCCAGGTCGCTGTCGCCGGGCGCCGAGCGCGATGGCTGGACGACGCGGCTGCTAGAGCGCCATCCCGCGCTGCGCGGGTTCGCCGACGACCCCGAGGTGGCGCTGTTCGTCGTGGCCATCGAGAGCGTCGAGATCGTCTCGCGCTTTGAGCGGGCGGAGCGCTGGACGCCCCCTGCCAACGGCGCTGGATAAGGGGTCGCGCGTTACGCCGTCTTCGGCCTACTCGAACAGCCTCCAGCCGAGGCCCGGACGCTCGGGCAGGGCGATGCAGCCCTCGACAATCTCAAAGGGTGGATCCATAAGCTCGGTGCGCAGCGGGTTCCAGTTGATGTCCCATTCCAGCAGGCCCACTGGCAGGCCGGCAGCCACGTGGAGCGATGCCGCGCCCCCCGGCGCCGAGCCCAAAAAGTGGGGGATCATGTATCGCTCCGTCGAGGTGAGGGATTGCACCGCCCGCAGCACGGCGCTCAGCGAGGCGTACTTGGTCAGGTCGGGCTGCAACACGTCAAACGAGGTGTCGAGCAAGACGTCGAGGGGGGCGTCTGGGGGCAGGAGGATATTCTCGCCCCCGGCCAGCGACACCATGTCGCGCTCGCGCAGCAGATGCAGATCGCTCTCCTCGTTCACCCGCAGCGGCTCCTCCAGCCACTCGATGGGGTAATTGGCCAGGATGTCCAGCCAGCGCTGGGCCTGTTCCAGCGTCCAGCCACGGTTCACGTCGATGGCGATGAGCGCCTTGCCGTGGAGGTGATTGGCCAGCTCGTCCAGGTTTTGCCGGTCGGTCTTGTCGCCAAAGCCCAGCTTGAGCTTGTACAGCGTCACGCCGGCGTCGAGGTGCTCGTTCACCAGGTCCCACGGGATGGGGCTGTTGATGCCGCTGGCATAGACGCGGACCCGTTGGCGGGGATTGGCCCACAATACCTGAGCCAATGGCAGCTCCTGCCGCTGGGCCATGAGGTCCCACAGTGCCAGCTCGACGGCGCACAGCCCGCTGAGCAACGGCCCCACCGTGCCCGACTGTTGCGCGGGGCCGAGAAAGGCGCGATAGGCAGAGACCATCGTCGCCGTCACATCCTCCACCTCGCGCCCCACGATCCAGGGGATGAGCCCATGCTCAAACGCCGCCCGTCTGGCCCAGGGCGCCCAGAGGGGAAAGTTCACCCAACTCTCGCCCACGCCGGTGTGTCCCCTGTCGTCGTGTAACAGGAGCAAGAGAGCGTGGCGCTCGGTCATGGTGCCAAAGGCGGTCTTGATCGAATGGCTGATGGACACCGATTCGTGGCGAACCGATCCGGCAGTGATACGCATGCATGCGTCCCTTTCGGCAGTCCGGAGCATGGCTCCGGTCCCAGAGAGACGCCCCGGCGGGGCGTCTCGCGTTTGCTGAGCGGTTCTCATCGGGTCAGCGGCAGAGCAGCAAGCTGACGTCGTCGGTGTACATCACCGCCGTCTCCAGATAGGCGTTGTTGATCGTCAGGAAGCGCAGGCGCACCTGCTGACCGCGATACTTGGTCCAGTCAATATCCTCGATGACCACCTCGGTCCAGCGCTGGGTGTTGGTCTCGGGCCAGATGAGGGTCAGCACAATCTCGTATTCCCCGCTATCATCCAGCAACAGCACATAGCTGCGGTCGCCGTCATAGTTGGGGCCGAGGGCCACGGCATAGTACCAGAAGGAGAGCCGCCCTGAGATCGTGTCCAGTGGCACAAAGAAGGCCTGCTCGGCGGATGAGTAGCTGAACACCGGCGGGCCGCTCTCGATGCCGGTACGCAGCGAGCGCCAGCCGGTACGCGAGCGGGTAGTGGAATAGCCGCCCGTCCAGGCGGTGACGGGGAAATGCCAGGCCACATTCTGTTCGGCGCTGCCATTGATAATGACCTGGTTGCAGGCCCCCGGCGTGGGCGTCACCGACGGCGTGGGCGTGATCGACGCGGTGGGACTGGCCGTCGGCGTCGCCGTGGCGGTGTGGCTGGGTGTGGGACTTAACTGGGGCGTCAGCGATGGCGTGGCGGTCATCTTGGGCGGCGGCGTCATCGTCGGAACCGCCGGCTGGCTGGCATAGATGAGCGGCAGCCGCAGCACCAGGCCGCTCTCGAGCGTGGCGCTGGGCGCGGGATCGATCGTCGGCAACGTCTCGATGGGCGTCGGGGTGGCGGTGGCTGTCGGCGAGGGCGATGCGGTCTCGGTGGCCGTAGGCGCGGCGGTGTGGGTCGCCGTGGCGGTGGGGGTCTCGTCGCCGGCAGCGAC
>SKLG01000516.1 GCA_007123335.1 Anaerolineae bacterium
CCAACATCTCGGCTTTGCCCAACAGCTTTTGGCAGGTCTTCACCCGGGTTGTCGTCTATCTTCCCGTGATCGTTCCCATCAGCGTCGCCATGCTCATGTGGGGCGCGATCTATGATCCGGATGTTGGCTATCTGTCCTATTTTGTCACTAGGGTCATTCCTCTGGCCGAAAACCCACCCAGATGGCTTGGTTTTGGCTGGGCGTTGCCGTCGATGATGGTGGCTGTGGTGTGGACCCAATTTGGTTATAACGCCATCCTCTTCTTGGTGGGCATCTATGGCATCAACCGCGAGCTATACGAGGCGGCCTCTATCGATGGCGCCAACGCTCTGAATCGCTTTCGCCATGTGACGCTCCCGGCTCTCAAGCCCACCTTTACCCTGATCTTTGTGCTTAGCGCTGGGATCGTCAGTGCCACAGTGCCCATGATGATTCTCACCGGCGGCGGACCAGCCCAAGAGACGCTCACCGCCGGCCTGTACCTCTATCGCCAGGCGTTCAGCACCGAGTACAGCGATATGCGCATGGGCTATGCCGCGACCATGAACCTGGTGTTGGGGCTCATCCATATCATTTTGGCCGGCATCGTGTTCAAGACCATGGGTACCGAGAGAAACTAGGGAGGCAAGATCATGACGGCCAAAACCGCTCACGGAGGGCTCAGGATCAAGTGGCACAGTATTATCATCTATTCAATCATGATAATATTTCTCATATACCTTTTATTTCCCTTCATATGGTCTTTAGGAGCTTCTTTCAAGGGATTTGTGGAAACATATCGCGGCGCACGCCGCCTCGTGCCGAAGGAGCCGACCCTGGCCAACTATGAATGGCTATTCTTCAAGCTGCCGCAATTCCCGCGTCAGCTACTCAATAGCATCATCGTTACCGGTGGCAGCGTTGGGCTGACCGCTCTGTTAGCCACGGCGATGGGATATGGGTTTGCACGGATCGACTTTCGCGGCCGCGACTTGATTTTTTACTCGGTGATCATCTCCATGTTCATTCCCCGCTCCGGCGGGCTCATGGCCCAGTATGAGTTGATGTCGTTCCTGCGGCTGCGCAATAGCCTCTTTGGGCTCATCCTGGCGTTCTCGGCGGGGTTGCCGGTGTCGATGTTCATCATGCGCCAGACCTTCCTCTATGTGCCCAAAGAGATGGAGGAGGCGGCAGCTATCGACGGCGCCTCCCTCTGGCAGACGTTTTGGAAGGTGGCCATGCCCATGTGCACCTCAGGGTTGGTGGTCGTGTGTATCTTAAAGTTCGTTCAGGTGTGGGGCGACTATCTCTTTACCCTGACCATGATCGACGACGCGCAAAAGATGACCGCCGGCATTGGAGTGGCCATCGTCAAGAGCTTTGTGCGCCCCGATGTCACTTCCACCGGCAGCGGGCAGACGGTGCCCATTGCCACCGATGGCGTGTTGGCCGCCGCCAACATTGTCGTGATGGCCCCCGTGGTCATCCTCTACGTTGTCCTGCAAAAGTGGTTCGTCCGTGGCTTGACGGAGGGCATATTAAAGTTCTAGACTGCCCCGAGAACCCTCCACATGAAAGGAGTCGCCATGGACGGAAGCTGGGAGAGCCGGCCCGATGCCGAGGCCAATGCCCGGCTCGGGCGTGTCGCCCTGCGCCCCGACGAGGACATTCTCGCCGGGAGCGTGGGTACGTGGCAGCTAACCTACACCGCCGGCGAGGATGGCATCCGTGTCGGCGGTGGCCTACGCCTGAGCACCGACACCGACACCGACTGGGGCATCCCCCAGGTGACCGATCCCACGGTGGCCGAGTATCTGACCGTGGCCGCGCCCGAGGGGGTGCACTGCGTCGTGCGCGCCTACCGCATGACCGATGTGCAGATCTCTGTCGAGGGGCGCGACCTGACCCCCGGCGAGGAGCTGGTCATCACCATCGGCGACCGCTCCGGCGGCGGGCCCGGCTCTCGCGCGCAGACGGCCTATGAGCGTCAGCACTATTTCGACGTGTGGGTAGACGCCGCCGGCGACGGCCAGCGGGTGGCGCTCCGCGAGCGTCCCTGCGTGGCCATCCTCGGCGGCGACGCCGTTCGGCTGGTGGCTGTTGCGCCCTCGGTCGTCGTGTTGGGCGAGCCCTTCCGGCTGCTCATCCGCGCCCAGGACGCCTGGGGCAACCCCTCTTCCACCTATCGCGGCCGGGTCAAGGTCTCGTTGCCCGGCGGTGTAACGTCCAGCGACGAAATCGAGTTCATCGCGGAGAGCGGCGGCGTCATCGTCCTTGAGGATTGTCATCTGGACAAGACAGGCGTGCGGCGTGTGGTGTTGGAGGAGATGGACGGCGACCTGCGCGCCGAGAGCAACCCCATCGCCGGCGTGCCCGAAATCAGCGGGCCGCGCCTCTACTGGGGCGAGCCCCATGGCGGGCAGCTCCACATGGCGAACAAGATCCCCGACTTTTTCCGCTACGCCCGCGACGTCAGCGGCCTCGACTTTTGCGGCTATCAGGCCAACGACCACCGCGTCAGCACCGAGGAATGGGCTATCCAGCAGCAGGCCGAGCGCGACGCCTACGAGCCGGGGCGTTTCGTGCCGCTGCCGGGGTTCGAGTGGTCCGCCGAGCCTACGGAAGGTGGACACCACAACGTCTACTTGCGGCGTTTCGGGCAGCCGATCCGCCGCTCCAGCCATCTGGGGAACATCGCCCTTCAGGATGACCACGGCACCGACCTGGCCCACACCCACGCGCTGCACGACGCCTATCGGGGCAGCGACGCGGTGATCACCCCCCATGTGGGCGGCGGGCGCGCCGACCTCTCGCGCCACGACCCCACGTTAGAGCCGGCCATCGAGATCGTCTCCACCCACGGCACCTTTGAGTGGTTCCTGCGCGATGCGCTGGAGCGGCGCTATCGGGTGGGCTTCCTGGGCGGCAGCGACGGCTACACCGGGCGGCCAGGCACCGAGACCCCCGGCTTTATCGAGCGGCGCTACGCCAACGGTGGCTATACCGGGTTGTTCGCCGAGGCGCTGACCGTCCCCAGCCTGCTGGAGGCGTTGGCCAGCCGGCGCGCCTATGCCACCACCGGGGCGCGGATCCTGTGCTCGGTCGATGTCAACCGCTTGCCCATGGGCGCCGAGGTCGCCACCGAGAGGCCGCCCACCTTCTCCGGGCTCATCGCCGGCACGGCCCCGTTGGAGGCGGTGGAGGTCTATCGCGGTCTGGAGCGGGTCTATTGCCA
>SKLG01000143.1 GCA_007123335.1 Anaerolineae bacterium
GCGCCTAGCGTCAGACGGGCTCGCCTTGCCTCAGCGGCCACGGCGCGTCGTCGCCTCCCCACATGGGCCTGCTCGGCCCCAACTCTCAGAATCCAGAATCGCCGACGCCTGTAGGCGCCGTTATTTCATGTTATTGAGCACGACGATGATCAATGGGGCTAACAACACCGCTATCTTGCCCACGAGCTTGATGAGGATGTCCAGCGACGGCCCCACCGTATCCTTGAGCGGATCGCCCACCGTATCGCCGATGACGCTGGCCTTGTGCGCCTCGCTGCCCTTGCCGCCCAGGTTGCCGGCCTCGATGTGCTTCTTGGCATTGTCCCAGGCGCCGCCCGCGTTGGCCATCATCACCGCCAGGGGAAAGCCCACCAGCAGCGAGCCGACCAGCAACCCCGCCGTGGCCTCGGGCCCCAGCAAGAGCCCAACCACCAACGGGATAATGATCACCAAAATGCCGGGAAGCAGCATCGAGTGCAGGGCCCTCATGGTGGCAATATCGACGCAACGCACATAATCCGGTTTGGCCGTGCCCTCGATCAGGCCCTTGATCTCGCGGAACTGCCGCCGCACCTCCACGACGATCTCGAACGCGCCGGCGCTCACGCCTTGCATGGTCAGCGCCGAGAACAAAAAGATCATCATCGTGCCGATAAAGAGGCCGGCGATCACCGTGGCATCGGTGAGGCTCGCTATCTCAATATGCGCCACCTGGAAATAGGTGGCCATCCAGGCCAGCGCCGCCAGCGCCGCCGACGAGATGGCAAACCCCTTGGCCAGCGCCGCTGTGGTGTTGCCCACGGCATCCAGCGCCTCGCAGCGCTCGCGGACCTCCTGGCCCAGGTCGGCCAGCTCAGCGATGCCCGCCGCATTGTCGGCGATGGGGCCGTAGCAATCCATGCTCAGCAGGATGCCCAGGTTGATCATCATCCCCACCGAGGCGATGGCGATGCCCAGCAGCCCGGCCAGGGAAAAGGCGGCCACCGTCGCGGCGGCGACGATGAGGATGGGCGCCACGGTGCTCATCATCCCCACCGAGAGACCCTCGATGATGACGATACCGGCGCCGCTCTCGCTGGCCTGGGCGATCCGTTCCACCGGGCGGTGCTCCGAGGTAAAGTATTCGGTGATGGGACCGATGAGAAAGCCGGTGGCCAGGCCGATGAGCAGCGTCCCAAAGAGAGCGAGCCCCTCGCCGCCCAGGAGCAACGTCACCGCCACATAGCTGGCGATCACGAGGATGATGTTGCTGATATAGATGCCCCGGTTCATCACCGCGTGGGCCCTGTGCACCTGCTGGCGAAAGGAGCCGTCAAACTCGGCGGGGCGCACGAAAAAGGAGCCGATCATCGAGCACAAGATGCCGACGGCGCCCAACAGCAGCGGCAGCATCATCCCGACGGCGCCGTAGGTGATAACGCCCAGCGCCATGGCCGCCACCAGCGCCGACATGTAGGATTCGTACAGATCCGAGCCCATCCCGGCAATGTCGCCCACATTGTCGCCCACATTGTCGGCGATGACCGCCGGGTTGCGCGGGTCGTCCTCGGGGATGCCCAACTCCACCTTGCCCACCAGGTCGGCGCCCACATCGGCGCTCTTGGTAAAGATGCCGCCACCGACGCGCAAAAAGAGGGCCACAGACGTGGAGCCAAAGACAAAGCCGAACCAGACATAGGGATCCTGGAAAATCAGGGACAAGAGGGTCAGGCTGAGCAGGCCGAGGCCCACCGCGGAAAAGCCCATCACGGCGCCGCTGGAAAACGCCAGATGCAGCGCCCTGGCCCAGCTCGTGACGGCGGCGTTGGCCGCGCGCACGTTGGCCCTGACGGCGATGCTCATGCCGATATATCCGGCCAGCGCCGAGACTACGGTGCCCAGCACAAAGGAGAAAGCGACCCATGGCCTGGGCTCGATGAAAAAGGCCAGGAGCAGAGCGATGACCAGGGTAAAGACGGTCATGACGCGGAACTCGCGGCTCAAAAAGGCCTCGGCGCCCTCCTGAATGCTATGGGCCAGATCGCGCATACGATCGTTGCCCGGCTCGTGGTGCATGATGGTGCGCACCAAATAGGCGACATAGCCGAGCGCCACGAGCGCGACGACGATGACACCGAGGCGGATGTCAGGTGTGTTCATACTAGATTCTCCTCCTGTGCGGTTTTGGTGCTCTCCTCATTGTAGCAAACCGGCTCATTGTGCATGAGGGAAGCCATTTGGGCAAATCCTCGGGCTACTTCCCTCCGTCCATATGGCGCAGCAACAGCTCTAGCGCGGCCCGCGCCGATACCCGCTTGTTCCCCTCGCGATCGTGGGGCCATACCCCATGCAGCGCCTCGCTGCCCAAGGGGCTGGCCACGGCAATGTACACCGTGCCCACCGGCTTTTCCGCCGTGCCGCCGGTGGGGCCGGCGATGCCGGTGACGGAAATGCCTACGTCGCTACCCAGCGCGTGGCGCACGCCTTCGGCCATGGCCAGGGCCACCTCGCCACTTACCGCGCCATGGGCGATCAATAGCTCCTCCGGCACGCCTACCAGATCGCGCTTGATGCGGTTGGCGTAAGAGACGATCCCACCCACAAAAAAGTCCGAGCTGCCCGACAGGTTTGTCACCCAGTGACAGATCAACCCGCCGGTGCACGACTCGGCCATGGCCAGGGTCCACCCGCGCTCAACGAGGCGGCGGCCGCACGCGGCGACCAGCGCCAGGATATCGTCCTCCATCTTGTGCTCCTTAGAGAACCGCCTCCCAAAGGTTGCCCTTGGGAGGCGGTGTTTACACCTATAGACCCATGTCCTCGTGGTAGCTCTGCAACGCCTTGACCTCGCCCAGGCCCTCGCGGCTGGCGGCGATCCCCTTCACCGAGGCCGCGGCGGCGGCCAGAGTGGTGATATAGGGCACCTTGTACTTGATGGCCGCCTTGCGCAGATACGAGTCGTCGAGCTGGCCCCGCCGGCCGACGGGCGTGTTGATCACCAGATCGATGTTGCCGTTGACGATCTCGTCGCTAATGTTCGGGCGGCCCTCGTTCAGCTTCCAGATGTGCTGTGTTGGGATTCCAAATTCCGCCAGATATTGTTGCGTGCCAATGGTGGCGCGGATGCGAAAGCCCAGCTCGTGGAACGCCCGGGCGATCTCGACCAACTGCTTGGTCTTTTCGGCCACGCTGATGAGCACCGTCCCCTCGAGAGGCAGCGCC
>SKLG01000142.1 GCA_007123335.1 Anaerolineae bacterium
CCGAGCAGGTCGTGTTCCTGGGCGTGGCCGCCATCAGCGACCCGATCCGCCCCGAGGTGCGCGACGCGCTGGGCGAGCTGGCCGGCGCCGGCGTGCGCACCGTGATGGTCACCGGCGACGTGCCCGAGACGGCCGTCAGCATCGCCGAGCAGGCCGGCCTGCCCACCGATGTGGTCGCCACCGGGCAGGAGCTGGCGGGCTATGACGACGCCCAGTACGAGCGCGCCCTGCGGGAGACCGACATCTTGGCACGGACGTCGCCCGGGCAAAAGCTCAGCCTCGTGCAGGCCGCCCGCCGCCTTGAGTGGGTCTCGGCCGTCACCGGCGATGGCGTCAACGATGCCCCCGCCCTGCGCACCGCCGACATCGGCATCGCCATGGGCGAGACCGGCACCGACGCCGCGCGCGAGGCGGCCGACCTGGTGCTCACCGGGCGAGACCTCGCCGACTACTCGGATCATGACCTGGAGGATGCAGTCAAGACGACGCAGGTTTTTGGCCGCACCTCTCCCGAGGACAAGCTGCGGCTGGTCCAGGCCTGCAAACGCCTCGATCAGGTGGTCGCCGTAACGGGGGATGGCATCAACGACGCCCCGGCGCTGCGCACCGCCGCCATTGGCATCGCCATGGGGCAAAAGGGAACCGATGTGGCCCAGGAAGCCGCCGACCTCGTGCTGACCGATGACAACCTGGTGCGGCTCCTCGATGGCGTGGCTATCGGGCGCAAGGCGTACGATAACTTTCGCAAAGGGATCACCTATTATCTCTCGGCCAAGGCGATCTTGTTATCAATCTTTGTGGTGCCGCTGCTCTTTGGAGTGCCCTTTCCATTGGCGCCGATCCAGATCATCTTTACCGAGCTGCTGATGGACCTCGCCTCCTCCACGATCTTTGTGACCGAGGAGGCAGAGCCGGGCATCATGGCGCGCAAGCCGCGCAAGACGGGCCGCTTTTTGTCCTGGGACGTAGCCAGGCAGATCCTGCGCAACATGGCCGGGCTGACGGTCGTCATTCTGCTGGTATACTGGGGCTCTTTTGCGTTAGGGTTGGGCGTTGACGAGGCGCGCACCGCCGCGTTCGCCACCTGGCTGCTCGGCCATGTCATCCTCGCCCTGAACCTCAAGCAGACCAACCGGCCCGTGCTCGAACAGGGGTTGCTGTCGAACAAGTTTGCGGCGGGATGGCTGCTGGGGATGATCGCCCTCGTCCTGGCCATGACCTTCCTGCCGCCGGTACAGACCGTGATGCAGACCACGCGGTTAAGCGGCGCGCAGTGGATCATGGTGGTCATCGGCGCCATCCTGGCCAGCTCTTGGATGGAAGCGCGCAAATGGGCGCTCAAGACGTAACTTGAGCAGCCGGGAGTCTCTCTCGGCTGCCGCCGACGCCCATTCGCCAAAAGACGAAACCGCCCACTATTCTCAAGATGCCACAAAAGACCAACGCCATGCGTAGCCCCATCCACCCGGCCAGCAGCGAACCCAGGAGCGGCCCGGCAAAGGCGATAAGGTTGGTCAAAAAGCTGTTGGCGGCGATAAAGGAGGGGCGGCGATCCTCGGGCGATACGCGAAAGAGGGTGTCGGTCAAAAAGATGTCCATGCCGGGGGCAAAGATGCCGGCGATCACTTCCGGGATGAGCAGCATGGTGGGGTTGATGGCCATGGCCATGGTGATGGGAAAGAATCCCACGCCGATGCAGGCGATCCACAACAGGCGACGGTATTTGCGTTTGCTGGCCAGCGAGCCGACGATAAAGTAGGTGAACACGCTGAGCGCGCGCTGCACGGTCAGCAACACGCCGATCCAGCCGTCGGTGGCGCCCAGCTCGCGCACCCGCATGATGGGAAAGAGCGCCACCGGCATGTTCATGCCCATACGAAAGACAAAGGCGGCCAGCGCGAAATCGCGAAAGGCTGGCGTGCTCTTGATGAGCGGCAACAGCCCCTTGAGATCATCTTTAATGTTTGCCTTGCCGCGCTCTAGTGGTGGGGGCTTGATTTCCGTGGGCAGCCGTAATCTTGAAAGCGTCAAAACGCTGCCCACGCCTGCGACAAAGACAGTCAGGAACAATGTCTGGTAGTTGAGAGGATAGGGAGCCCTCTGTAGCCACTGACCGGCCAGCAGGCCGATGACAGCGGCAAAGATGCCCTGGATGGCCAAGCGAGTGCTGAGCATGCGCGGTCGTCTCCGCGGGGTAGTAGCACTTCCCCACAGTGTGGTGAGACCTACGTTGAGCACCGCACCAGGCACTGCGACGATGCTGCGCATCGTCACCAGAACAAAGGGCGCCACCGAGATCGGCAGAAAAGGCATCAACGCAAAGGCGCCAAAGGTGGCCCGAAAAATGAGCCGCGACCAGTTTACGGTCGTTACCAGGCTACGCTGGCGCTGGATGAACACCCCCGCCGACAATACTGTCAAGGTCGTTACCAGCGCTGGCAGCGAGCTATACATACCCACCAGCCAAGCCGGCGAGCCGAGGCGCACCAGAAATACGGTGACAAAGGACATGCCACCGGCGCTGGCCAGCGCCTGAAAGATCGTCTCGGTATAGATGACGCGCTCGTTGTGCTCCTCCTCGGAGGAGGTGCGAAAGCTCTGCCGAGTCTTGTGCGCCAATCGGGAGACGGCTTGCCCAAAGGAGAGGTGCTGATCGGCCTCGGGCGCCATCTGCGGCGCAGTGCTCTCTTGATGATGGTTATCCAAGAATCCTATTCCCTCACCAGGCGTGGCATGACGCCTCCACGCCGTATATCGTGGAAGGACTCAACTGCTGCCCATCGCTAGGTTAGGCGCTCAGGGTCCGTATTTGCTCGCAGATGGCTTGGCCCACCTCTTTGGTCGTCGCCGAGCCACCCAGGTCGGGCGTAAGCGTCTCGCCCTCTGCCGTGACGGCGGCGACGGCATCCCACATAAGCCGGCCGGCCTCCTCGTGCCCCAGATGGTCGAGCATCATCGAGGCGGCCCAGATGGCGGCGATGGGGTTGGCGATGCCCTTGCCGGCGATGTCAGGCGCCGAGCCGTGCACCGGCTCGAACAACGAGGGATAGTTCCCCTGCGGGTTAATGTTCCCGCTGGGGGGAATACCCAGGCTGCCCTGAAGAGCGCCGCCCAGATCGGTCAAGATGTCGCCGAACAGGTTAGAGGCCACGACGACGTCCAGGCTCTCCGGCGCGGTGACAAAGCGCGCGGCGAGGGC
>SKLG01000161.1 GCA_007123335.1 Anaerolineae bacterium
ATGATCGACGATCTGGCCGCCTTTGGCGCGCCGGTGCTGCTCTTTTCCGGCGGCGAGCCGCTGATGCGCCCCGATCTCTTGGAACTGGGCGCCTATGCCAGGGAGCGCGGCCTGCGCACCGTGATCTCGACCAACGGCACGCTGATCAGCGAGGAGCGCGCGTGGCAGATTCAAGAGACAGGCTTTTCCTATGTGGGCATCAGCCTGGACGGTATCGGCGCGACCAACGACGCCTTTCGCGGCGTGCCCGGCGCCTACGAGGCGGCCCTGGCCGGCATCCGCAACTGCAAACGCGCCGGCGTGCGCGTCGGGCTGCGGTTGACGCTGCACAAGCATAACGTCGCCGACCTGGAGCCTATCTTCGCCCTACTGGATCGCGAGGAGATCCCCAGGGCTTGCTTCTATCACCTGGTCTACTCTGGCCGTGGCCGGGTCATCCGCGACGACGACCTGACGCTGGATGAGAGCCGTCGCGCTGTCGAGCTGATCTTTCAGCAGGCGGAACACCTGCACGCCCGGCGCCCCGAGGTCGAGATCCTCACCGTCGACAACCATACAGACGCGCCCTATCTGCTGCGCCGCGTCCAGGAGCGCCAGCCCGAGCGCGCCGAAGAGGTGTTGCGGCTTTTGCGCTGGAACGGCGGCAACGCCTCCGGCATCGCCATCGCCGACATCGATCATCGCGGAGGGGTGCACGCGGACCAGTTCTGGCAGCACTATACCTTTGGGAATGTGCGTGAACGTCCCTTTGGCGAGATATGGACCGATACTCGCGATCCGTTGATGGCCGGGCTCAAGGATCGGCGGCCATTGCTCAAGGGGCGCTGCGCCGCCTGTCGCTACCTCGATATCTGCAACGGCAACCTGCGCGTGCGCGCCGAGGCCGTCCACGGTGATGTCTGGGCGCCCGACCCCGCCTGCTACCTGTCCGACGAGGAGGTGCTGGCATGAGTTCGTTTCCCGCCTATCGCCCACGGCGGCTGCGCTGTGGGCCGGGGCTGCGTCGCCTCGTCCGCGAGGCGGCGCTGTCGCGCGACGACCTGATCTACCCCCTCTTTCTAGTCCACGGCCAGGGGGTGCGCCGCGAGATCTTGGCCATGCCCGGTCAGTATCAGCTCTCCATCGACCAGTTGCCGGGCGAGATGGCCGAGCTGGCCGCGTTGGGCATCCCCGCCGTGTTGCTCTTTGGTCTGCCGGCCAGCAAGGACGCCGTGGGCAGCGAGAACTATGACCCCGAGGGGATCGTCCAGCAGGGCGTGCGGGCCATCAAGGCGTGCGCCCCCGAGATGGTGGTCATCACCGACGTCTGCATGTGTGAGTATACTGATCATGGGCACTGTGGCATCCTTTGTGAAAAGCCGGCCCACTGTCGCGGCAAGGGACTGGGCAATCTCTGTCTCGACAACGATGCCACCCTCGAATACCTGACGCGGGTCGCCGTGTCGCACGCCGAGGCCGGCGTCGATATCGTCGCCCCCTCAGACATGATGGATGGGCGGGTGGGCGCCATTCGCCGAGCATTGGACGCACAGGGCTATGACTGCGTGGCCATCCTCTCCTACGCGAGCAAATACGCCTCTGGTTTTTACGGTCCCTTCCGCGAGGCGGCCGACTCGGCGCCGCAACTGGGTGACCGTAGCGGCTATCAGATGGATATCCACAACGCGCGCGAGGCGCTGCGCGAGATCGAACTGGATATCCAGGAGGGCGCCGACATGATCATGGTCAAGCCGGCGTTCAGCTACCTGGATATCATCCATCGGGCGCGGCAGCAGTTCAACCGCCCCCTGGTCGCCTACAGCGTCAGCGGGGAGTACAGCATGATCAAGGCTGCGGCGGAAAAGGGCTGGCTGGACGAACGGCGTTGCGCGCTCGAGTTGCTGACCGCCATCAAACGCGCCGGCGCCGACGCCATCATCACCTATTGGGCCAAGGACGCCGTGCGCTGGCTGGAGGAGGCGTAACATGAAGCGAGAGCCGGCAATACCCCGCGTGGTAGCCTGGGAGTCGACGGTGGCCTGCAACCTGGCCTGCGTCCACTGCCGGGCAGAGGCCCAGACCGAACCAACGCAGGACGAGATGAACACCGCCGAGGTGCAAAAGCTCATCGACGACATCGCCTCCTTTGCGACGCCTATCTTGATCATCAGCGGTGGAGAGCCGCTAATGCGCCCCGATATTTTCGAGATCGCGCGCTATGCCAACGAGCGCGGGCTCAGGGCGGCTCTTTCGCCCAACGGCACGCTCATCGACGCCGATGTGGCCCGCCGCATCCAGCAGGCGGGCGTGTCGCGCGTCTCCATCAGCATCGACGGCGCGACCGCCGCCGACCACGACGCCATTCGCGGCGTTCCGGGGGCCTTTGACGCCGCCGTGGAGGGAATCGACGCCTGCCGGGCCCAGGGGCTGAGCTTTCAGATCAACACCACGGTGATGCGCCAGAACGTCGGCGCGCTGGATGCCCTGCAACAGTGGGCCATCGACCAAGGGGCGGCGGCCTGGCACCTCTTCATGCTCGTGCCCACCGGCCGTGGGGCCATCGACGACGAGATCAGCCCCGACGAATACGAGGGGGTGCTGAGCTGGATCTATGACCGCGCCAAGACCTCGCCGCTGCCCATGCGTGTGACCTGCGGCCCGCAGTTCATGCGCATCGTCACCCAGCGCGGCCACGGGGCGCCGGCCGGGATCGAGCGACCCCGCCAGGTCCATGGAGCCCATGGCGGCGCCCACAGCGCCGCCCACGGCGCCCGCCACCCTCATGGCCTGAGCCGTGGCTGCCTCGCCGCCGACGGGTACTGTTTCGTCTCCCGCTCGGGTGATGTCTATCCTTGCGGCTATTTGCCCCTCTCTGCGGGCAACGTCCGCGAGCGCTCCTTCCGCGAGATCTATCAAGAGTCGGAACTCTTTTGTACGCTGCGTGATCTGTCGCAACTCCAGGGCAACTGCGGCGCCTGCGAGTACCGGCTCGTCTGCGGTGGATGCCGCGCCCGCGCCTATGCCTTCACCGGCAACGTCCTGGCGACGGACCCACTCTGCACCCACCAGCCGCGATCGAGAGGGTAGCGTGGTGACTCCTGAGCTGTCCACCGCCGAGCGACGGCTGCTGACGGTCTTGCAGGGCGCATTCCCGTTGACCTCCTGCCCCTTTGCCAGCCTGGCCGAGGGCCAACCTGGCTGGAGCGAGGACGACGTC
>SKLG01000395.1 GCA_007123335.1 Anaerolineae bacterium
AGGATGAAAACCAGAAATATCCTGAACATCCTGCCTATCCATGTTGACGTCATTGGACCCCACGCATGATCGCCGCGCCGACGGCACCGTGGTGCGGCCATAGATTGGTGTGTGAGAGTGCCGAGCGCGCGTGGCGGTATTTACATGGATGGGGCAGGATAAACAGGATGAAGAACCTAGAAATATCCTGAACATCCTGCCTATCCATGTTGATGGTCTTGCGCCCAACGGATGATCGCCGCCCGACAACGCTCGGTTCCATCAAGGAGGAAAACACCCATGGATGACGCGAACACCGCCGAGGCCATCGGCCTCTCACCCGACCGGCTGGAGCGCGCTTATGCTCTCCTGGGCGACGCCGTCGCCCAAGGGCAGATCCCCGGCGCGGCCTTGTTGGTAGCCAGGCGGGGCGTGGCTCTGGCGCCGCACGACTTTGGCCGACTGCGCCCCGAGGCCGATGAGGGCGATGGCCCTATCCAGCCCGACACCATCTTTCTCGTCGCCTCGGTGACCAAGCCGGTCACCGTCGCCGGGCTGATGCTGTTGGTCGAGCGCGGACAGTTGGCGCTGGATGATCCGGTCTGCGACCATATCCCCGAGTTTGCCGGCAACGGCAAAGAGGGCGTGCGTATCCGCCATTTGATGACCCACACCTCCGGCCTCCCCGACATGCTGCCGGAGGATCGCTCCCTGCGCGCCCAACATGCCCCATTGGACGAGTTCGCCCGGCGAGTGTGTGCGTTGGGGCTTGATTTCGAGCCGGGGACGCGCATCCAGTATCAAAGCATGGGCATCCTGATGCTGGCCCAGATCGCCCAGCGGATCACGGGCCTGCGCTTCCCCGCGTTCCTGCGACAGGAGGTGTTCAACCCCCTGGGCATGGCCGACACCTTTCTCGGCGTGGACACAGCCACCGCCAATCCGACGATTCTCTCCCGCATCGCCCACGTGCACGTCCCCGACGAGATGCGCGACGTCGACTGGGGCTGGAATACGCCGTACTGGTGGGGGATGGGCGCGCCCTGGGGCGGCATGTTCTCCACCGTGAGCGACATCTGGCGCTTCTTGCAGCTATTCCTCGACCAAGGACGATCGGGTGACCACCAGCACCTGGCCCCGGCGACGGTGGCAGAGATGATCCGCGACCAGACCAGCGCCATGCCCGGCATCTCTCGCGCTGAGGCGAGGGCGCAGGCCTACGGCCTCGGCTGGCGCCGCTGGCCCTTCCATTCGGCCTACTTTGGCGATCTGCTCTCGCCCGCCTCCTTTGGCCATGGCGGCGCCACCGGCACCGTCGTCTGGGCCGACCCGGCGCGAGAGCTGGTCTGTGCCCTCTTTACCACCGAGCCCAGCGCCCAGAGCGCCCGGCTTCTTGGCTTGTGCTCCACTCTCGTCGCTGCTGCGGCGATCTAACCCGGTCACATCCTATCATCAAGGAGGTCATTGTGGACATCTATCGCGAGCTAGGCGTCACACCGGTGATCAACGCGGCTGGCAGCCTGACCAGCTATGGCGGCTCCATCATGCCGCCGGAGGTAACCGATGCCATGGCCCGCGCCTCGCGGGCGTTCGTCGATATGCAAGAGCTGCACCTTGCCGCCGGCGCGCGTATCGCCGAGTTGATCGGCGTCGAGGCGGCCCACGTCTGTGCCTGCGCGTCGGCGGGCATCGCCGTCATGGCGGCAGCCTGCATGGCCGGCACCGATCGGGAGCGCATCCGCCAGCTTCCCGATACCACCGGGATGCGCAACCGCTTTATCGTCCAACGTGCCCACCGTAATGGCTTTGATCAGGCCGTGCGCGTGGCCGGCGGGGAGCTGATCGAGATCGACTCGGACGACGGTCAGCTCGCACAGGAGCTGGAGAATCCGCAGACCGCTGCCGTCTACTACACCTTTGCCTGGTTCTGTCCCCGCGATGCTCTGCCCTTGGAGCCGGTCGCTGAAATGGCCCACGCCAAGGGCCTGCCGGTGATCGTCGACGCTGCCGCCGAGGTGCCGCCGCCGATAAACCTGCGTCGTTTCCTGGATTGGGGCGCCGACCTGGTGACCTTTAGCGGTGGCAAGTCGCTCCGTGGCCCCCAATCCAGTGGGCTCATCCTGGGGCGGGCCGATCTCATCGAAGCCTGCCGACTCAACGATTGCCCCAACGGCAGCATCGGCCGCCCGATGAAGACCGACAAGGAGGTCATCACCGGCTTGGTCAAGGCCGTGGAGCTCTATATGGCCAAGGATCACGATCTCGAGTTGGCGATGTGGGACGATCGGGTGGCCCATATCATTACTGCGCTGGACGGGCTGGATGGCGTGCGCGCTTGGCGGCAAATGCCTCATGGCATCGGGCAACAGATCTCCCATGCTGCGGTGAGTTGGGATGAGGCGGCGCTGGGGCTAACCCATGAGCAGGCCGCGCAAGCGCTGCGGGATGGCGATCCGCGAATCGTCGTGCAGGTGATCAACACGCCGCGTTACGGCTTTGCCGGGTTCACCGAGAAGGAGTTGCGCGTGCATCCGCATGCGCTCCAAGAGGGTGAGGAGCGGATCGTGGCGCGTAGGCTGCGTGAGGTGTTGACCGGTAGCGTTACGTAGACAGCGTCATAGACGTCGTGTAGCCCTGTGCCCATCAGATCAGGGCCTGAAATACAATGCGCAGCCCGATGCCAATGAGAATCAGACCGCCGGCGATCTGGACCTTGCTTTGGAATAAGTCGCCACAGCGTCTTCCCAGGTAGACGCCTGCGACCGACATGGCCGCCGTCACCAGGCCAATGACCGTCACGGGCGCGGCGATGGCCGCGCCCAGCAGGGCAAAGCTCAGTCCCACCGCCAGGGCGTCGATGCTGGTGGCAATGCTCAAAGTGAATAGCAGGGGAATGCTGGTCATATCGAGGGGCGTGCACTCGCCCCCTTGTCGCGCTTCATAGATCATCTTGCCGCCGATAAAGGCCAACAGACCAAAGGCCACCCAATGATCGTAGCGAGAGATGATCTGGCGAAAGCCCAGTCCGCCCAGCCAACCCAGCACCGGCATCAGCGCCTGAAAGCCGCCGAAAAAGAGCCCCACACGCAGGGCGTGCCGCAAGCGCACGGGTTGCATGGCCATACCCCCGCACACCGAGACGGTGAACGAGTCCATGCCCAGACCGATCGCCAGGATCAATGTCGAAAGTGGGTCCACAGGAATCCTCCAGAGTG
>SKLG01000591.1 GCA_007123335.1 Anaerolineae bacterium
GAGTTATCCAGATACACGTAACGCATTATACCTCCTCAACGGGTTCTTGGAGGGACGCACGCTCTTGGGTTGAGAGCACATCGTTCAGGCTGCCGCTGCGAAAGCCCTCCAAATTCAGTGTCACATAGGTGTAACCAACCGCTTTCAGTCTCTCGATGACCTGGCTGCGTAGCGGCTCTTGCACCAGGCGCAGTAGATGATCGCTCTCTACCTCAATGCGGGCGATCGGAACGCCCGCCTCGCCCTGGTCGCGCACCCGCACCTGCCGAAAGCCCAACTCGCGCCGCAGGAAATCCTCGGCCTTTTCGACGCGTGTCAGCCCCTCCTTTGTGAGCGGCGTACCGTATGGAAAACGAGAGGAGAGGCACGCCATCGCCGGCTTGTCCCACGTGCGCAGGCCAAGCCTGCGCGACAGAGCGCGCACATCGTCCTTGTTCAGACCCGCATCGAGCAGCGGAGCCACGGCGCCGGCCTGGACAGCGGCATGCATGCCCGGTCGATGATCGCCGAGGTCGGCGGCGGTAGCTCCGTATACAATACTATACATATTGTGGCTCTTGGCCAAGATACGCAAATGGGCCAAGAGCTCTGCCTTGCAGTAATAGCAGCGATCGGTCGGGTTGGTGCGAAAACGCTCGTCCTCCATCTCGTGCGAAGTAAAGACGACGTGTGTCGCGCCAAGCTCCCGCGCCAGAGCGCGAGTCTCGTCAAGCTCCTGACGAGGCAGCGTCGGCGAATCGGCGGTGGCCGCCACGACGTTGTCGTTCCCCAACACCTGGAGGCAAACAGCCAACAACAGCGTGCTATCTGCTCCACCAGAGAAGGCGACCACCACTCGCCGCAGATCGGCTATCCTGTCCACCAGCCGCTTGACTTTGGTTTCATCAATGCGGTGCCTATCCTCGGCCCCCCGACCGATCGATGTTTCGCTCATGGCCTTATCTATGCTCCATGGCATGTCTCGACTAGATGCTAACCGACACGTCCTCTTCAAAAAGGTCGGTGCTCAGGTACCGCTCACCGCTATCGGGCAAGATGACGACGATGGTCTTGCCCGCGTTTTCGGGCCGCTGAGCAACCCGCAAGGCTGCGGCGGCCGCTGCGCCGGAAGAGATACCCACCAGAATGCCCTCCTCGCGGGCCAGACGACGCGCCGTGGCGATAGCTTCAGAGGTAGTCACCTGGATGATCTCATCCACCAGATCAAGACGCATCACATCGGGCACAAACCCGGCACCGATGCCCTGGATCTTGTGGGGGCCGGGATCACCGCCCGACAACACCGGCGAATCGACAGGCTCTACGGCGATGGTCTTCAAGTCGGGCTTGAGCGGTTTCAGTGCCTCGCTAATACCGGTGATGGTGCCGCCAGTCCCCACGCCGGCCACGACCAGATCCACCTGGCCATCGGTGTCACGCCAGATCTCCTGGGCCGTGGTCTCGCGATGGATGTGGGGGTTGGCCGGGTTCTTGAACTGCTGGGGCATAAAGCTGTTGTCGATCTCATCCAGCATCTCCTCGGCCCTGGCGATGGCGCCGCCCATGCCCTTGGATCCCGGCGTCAGTTCCAGCTTGGCGCCCAACGCTTTGAGCAAGTTGCGGCGCTCGACGCTCATGGTGTCGGGCATGGTCAGGATCAGGCGATAGCCGCGCGCGGCGGAGACAAAGGCCAGGCCGATGCCGGTGTTGCCGCTGGTGGGCTCGACAATGGTGGTGCCGGGGCCGATCTTGCCGTCACGCTCGGCGGCGTCGATCATGCTGACGGCGATGCGATCCTTGACGCTGGATAGCGGGTTAAAGGATTCGAGTTTGGCCAACACGGTGGCCGGCGCGTCATCGGTGACACGCTGTAGCGTGACCAGAGGTGTATTGCCAACAGCCTGAGTAATATCCGCATATACTTTACCCATGTTGTTCCTCTCTTTTTTTGGCGTCTCTTATAACGACACGAGCCTTGGCGCCTTGATGTGTCGTGGCTCCCTAGATATAATACATATCTGGACGATGCTGCTGCTTCTCGCGCGCCTTTTTCGCCAGCTCTGCGAGGGTGATAGCGTCAAGCTGATCGAGCAGATTCTGATGGATGGTCGCCCACACCTCACGGGTCACACAGCCGTCGCTGCGTGTACAGAGGCCGGCGTTGTCGGTACACTCGACCAAGCCATCCGTGCCCTCCAGAGCTTCGTAGGCGTCCCGCAGAGTGATGTCGTCAGCCTGCCTGGCCAACAGATAACCGCCTCCGGCGCCACGCACGCTCTGCACTAGGCCGGCCTGACGAAGGGCAGCCAACACGCTCTCGAGATACTTTTCCGAGACCTCCTGGCGGGCGGCGATATCGCCGGCGCTCATCGGCGTACCGTCGCCATGCATCGCCAGCTCGAGCAGAGCGCGAGTACCATAGCGTGTGCGTGTACTGAGCTTCATAATATTATCCTTAATGCCTATAGAATTACTATATTTAGTATAGCAGGTCCAAACCAGGCTGTCAAGCACGACAGCATGTGATCGCGCATCACGTCTCGCCACGCTGGCGGACCGGCGCATTCCCTTGCCTAGGTCATGCACCTATGCCATAATGGCGCCCACACGTTCGCGTTACGAAGGAGAGGACAAGAATGCACTCTATGGTTGTGCGCGAGACAACGGACATCCCTCAGTACGAGCCTCTCGACGTTCTCATTGCCCCCACTGACGCCATCCGCAGCGATGACCCCTTTGGCATAGCCCTGGAGGCCACCTTCTATGGGCCGGGCGGCGCGATGGTGACGGTGCCCGGCTTTTTTGACGAGAGGCTGGGCTATGTAGTGCGCTTTTCGCCCACCGAGGTGGGGCCGTGGCGTCTGCGGACATGCTCGACAGAGCCAACCCTCGACGCCCTCGAAGGACGGATCACCTGTGTGCCCAACGAAAACCCGCACATACGCGGCCCGTTGTCCATCGACGCCGAGCATCCCCGGCATATGCTCTGGTCCGATGGCGAGCACGTCTTTGTCCTGGGCTACGAGGCCAACTGGCTGCTGCTGGTCGATCAACAACCCTCGAACCTGGGGCGCATCGACACCTTCCTGGACTCGATCTCGGCCCATGGGTTCAACATGGTCACCGTGAACCTCTACGCGCACACCTGCCGAGGCTGGCTCACGGCGGAGCAGGAGGATGATGACCGCTACATCAAGCCCGCTCTGGCGCC
>SKLG01000281.1 GCA_007123335.1 Anaerolineae bacterium
TCTTCTCCGAAGTCAGCAGCTTGGCGGCAAAAGGCGACTCCTGGGGGCCCGAATGGAAGGAGAGCCTGCGTCGGGAATGGGACGGCACCGTGGGGATCGGCATTCAGGGCGAGAGCCTGCCTTATGAGGACCACTTTATGGACCTAGATCCCATCTACAAGGATACTTTTGGGCTCCCGCTTTTGCGCCTCACCTATCGCTTCCGCGAGAATGATCGCAACATGTATCGTTTCATGGCGGCGCGCTGCGCCGAGATCATGCGTGCGATGGGCCCGGACCGCATGACGGTCACCGAGGAACTGGGGGATTTCGAGATCCATCCCTACCAGAGCACTCATATCAACGGGGGCGCCATCATGGGGGATAGCCCTGACAACTCGGTCACGAATCGATACTGCCAGGTATGGGATACACCCAACGTCTTTGTAACCGGCGCCGCCCTATACCCGCAGAATCCAGGGCTAAACCCCACCGGCGCGCTGCTGGCTCTGGCCTATTGGTCAGGAGAGGCCATCAGAGACAGGTACCTAAGAGATGAAGGCCGTATCATATCCTGAGGCATATGCTCTTTTGGCTCTACGAGGGAATCGACCAAGCCAGCTTGCTGGCAACCGCACAAACACTCATTGACAAAGGAGAGGCGATTGTGGCATCACGAGTGCTAGTTAGAATATTGATTATCTTGTCGTGTATTCTGCTCATCAATATCTGGTTCGTGGGTTGTGCGCCGGCAGAGGAGCCCGCCCCCCCTGATGAGGATCCTATCACCGAAGCCGAACTGATTGCTGTGGGGGAGGATGTTTATGGTCGACAATGCGAAACATGTCATAGGGCGGACGGACGTGGGGAACCAGACCTCTATCCCGCCCTCGCCGGAAACGATTTCGTCGTAACCGAGGACGCAACGCCGGTAATCGAGATCACGTTACGAGGACGCGGTGCGATGCCTTCCTTCAACAGGCTCTCTAATCAGGATATTGCAGGCGTGGTATCGTATATCCGCAATGCATGGGGTAACTCGGCTTCAATAGTCATGCCTGCCGAAGTCGAAGAGGTCCGATAACCATCAGGCGCTGACGAGTGTTCGTCAGCGCCTGAATCAACTGTCGAGCAAGCCGCCGTTCGCGGAGGAGTAAAGTATGCGTGCGATCCCGCTCTCCGAGCAGGCAAGCCTGGCCAAAACCGCTTCTTGGCGGGATTATGTCAGCCTGACCAAACCACGGGTCATTTCCCTTTTGCTTTTTGTGACATTGGTGGCCATCTTTTTGGCTAGCGATGGACTGCCCTCCTTTACTATGATCCTGTGGACGATGGTCGGTGGCTATCTTGCGGCTGGGGGGGCAGGAGCCATCAATTGCTATCTTGACCGAGACCTGGACGCGCTCATGTCTCGGACTTGCCATCGTGCCATCCCTGGGCGGCGCCTCTCTCCTCAATCGGCGCTGCACTTTGGCCTGCTACTCTGTATACTCTCTATGATCATCATGTATGTGGCCGTCAATCCTGTGAGCATGCTTCTAGTAGCGGGGGGCATCTTTTTCTACCTACCTGTCTATACCATATGGCTCAAGCGCCGCACACCCCAGAATGTGGTGATCGGCGGGCTGGCAGGGGCCTTTCCTCCCCTCGTGGGCTGGGCCGCTGCTAGCGGGACGGTCGATCCGATGGCGCTGCTGCTGGCGGCTATCGTCTTTTGCTGGACCCCGCCCCATTTCTGGGCGCTGGCCTTGATGCGGCGCGAGGATTATGCTCAAGCGAGGGTGCCGATGTTGCCCGTCGTCCGCGGGGGACGGGTGACACGTCGTCAGATTCTCCACTATGCGATCCTGGTTGCGCTGCTGAGCATCGCCCCGCTAGCTCTTGGTATGGGAGCCCTCTATGCCATAGCAGCTTTGGTTCTCAGCGGCCTGCTACTTTTTTATGCCACAAGACTGCTGCGACGGCCACGTTATGCGAATACTCGACGCTTTTATTTTTACTCCCTCTTTTACCTCAGCGGAATCTTGGCGGCCATGCTGTTCGACCATTTCATGTTTATTCTGACCTAGCCGGTCCTTGCCCTCCTTATCGCATGCGCCGATTCGTCAGTTCCTACCCCCTGGCTATGGCACGCTCGCATCCAAGGATAGCGCCGCACAACTGAGCCAGTCCCCAGTTTACGATATTGCTTGACCTTTGTCTCCAAGCCTTTTATAATCACAGATAGGTAGCAGTAGACGCTGCGGGTAAAATCCGCAGACCTCTGCTCGTTATGAATGGTCTGTTTCCATCGCGGACCGTGGTAACGCTTCATCCTTCTCACATCGCACTCCCATCATCCTCTGTATGCCTTCCACGGCCCTCAGGTGAGAGCCCGTGCCTGCCATGCGACCGAGCTGTTCGAAGGTCATGCGGCAGGGCGTTCTCTGGGGGTACTCTTGTGATCGACGCCATCGACCAGCGCCTCAGCGCCTGGATACAAGAGACTATCGATGTGGATACCGTCCTCCTGGCCCCTCCGGGTGCCCAAGAGGACGATAGCGGCGTGAGCCTGTACCTGCTGGAGCTGGCCGATGCGCCACCACCGCGGACAATGGGCCGCAGTCCGCTGCAACTTTCGCTGCGTTATCTGGTCACCACCTGGGCAAAAGAGATCACAGAGGCCCACCGTCTGCTGGGCGAGCTGGCCCTGGCAGCGATGGAGCAAACCGATTTCGAGCTTGATCTAGAGCCGCTCCCCGCCGAGACCTGGACAGCGCTTGGACTGGTTCCCCAGCCGGCCTTTATTCTGCGCGTGCCCCTGCGTCGCGAGAGACCGGAACAACCTGCTCCTTATGTCCGCGAACGCCTTGACGTCCGGGCCGGCCCCAGCAGATCCTTCGCAGGCCGCATCCTGGGCCCAGAAGAGATACCCATCGCTGACGCAACCGTCGAGGTGCCCAGTCTTGGCGCCCGAACGCGCACCGATGGGCAAGGGCGCTTTGTCTTTGCCAATGTCCCCATCGACCCGCCGATCCGCCACCTCCTGGTGCGCGCCAAGGGTCGCCTGCTGAACGTCACTCTCGGTACAGAGAGCACCAAAGGGGAACCACTGGTCATCCGTTTGGATACCTTGATGGAAAGGGAGGGATAACATGCCAAACTATCTGGCACCCGATGTCTATGTGGAAGAAGTCCCAGGGGCAGCGCGCCCGATCCA
>SKLG01000045.1 GCA_007123335.1 Anaerolineae bacterium
ATGAGCGCGCCGCCGGCCGCGGGCAAAAAGTAGAGCGGTCCCAGCAGGGTGTTGGCCAGGCCATAGTAGCTGGGGCGATCCTCGGGGGGCGCGATATCGTAGAGATAGGCGATCTGCCCCAGTCCCTCAGCCGCGCCGGCCAGCCCCTGTAGGATGAACACCAGGCCAAAAGCCCAGGCCAGCCAAAGCGGCGGATCGCCCCCCATGAACCCAACCACAGCGGCGAACACCACCACCAGCAGCGGCGCCAGAACGCCCAGGGCGGCGCCGGCGGTGAGCACGGCGGCGCTGCCGGCCTCCTGGCAACGGCGGCCCCAATAGGCGTTGGAGAGGATGCGAAAGAGGGTGCGGGCCGAGATAAAGAACCCGGCCAGCGAGGCCGGCGCGCCCAGCACGTCGGTGGCGAACAGGATGAAAAAGGGCATCGCCAGGGTCATCCCCGCCGAGCACATCCGCACGCCGATATAGAGAGCGTAGCGGCGATCCTGGCGCAATAGCAAGGGCGCCTGCCTGATCTGCTCGCCCATGCTGCGGCTTTGTTGGCGAATGGGCAGGTCGGGCTCTACCACTGCGCTCAGCGAGGCGATGGCCAGGGCAAAAGAGATCCCCGAGATAAGCATCAACAGGGCATAGTTGCCGGGAAAGGAGGCGGTGCGCTCGTCCAGGACATAGCTGATCAAGAACCCGGCCAGGAGGCCGGCGATCCCCCCTGCAATCCGCCGGATGGAGAGAATCCCCGCTCGTTGGTCCTCGGGCACGATGCGGGCGATGATCTCGTTGCGCGCCACCGCCGAGCATCCGGCGGTGATGCGCGTGGCCATAAAGACGGTGGCAAAGAGGATCACCACCAGCTCCGGGTGACTCCGGGATAGGAACGCGATGGCCGCGGCGGCAAGTATATAGCCGATGCTGCGCACCGCCTCTAGCGCCTGCACCGCCGGCAAAAAGCGTCGCAGC
Organism: Anaerolineae bacterium; assembly: GCA_007123335.1. Classification (GTDB taxonomy): domain Bacteria; phylum Chloroflexota; class Anaerolineae; order UBA1429; family UBA1429; genus SKLG01. The sequence continues at coordinate 958 of SKLG01000045.1, forward strand.
CGTTGCATCCGCCCGGCGGCCAGGAACTGGGGCGCCAGCCAACCAAAATAGCGCAGCGAGGGCACCACACCGGCCAAAAAGGTCGAGCCGGTGAGCTCGCGGATGAACAGCGTCAACACGGTACCCGGGTCTGACGTGGTCATGGCTGCTTCGACAAAGAACGAGTTGGCGGCGCCAGCGGCGATGTTGCGCTTTACGATCTTGGGGTCATGTACGATAGAGGGGGTAGACATCCAGGAATCCTTCAGGACACGTGCACAGGTTCGGTCGTCCGCTGGCTTCGGGTGTCAGGGAGACGGGCCGACAGCCACCAGGAGGCGAGACCAAAACATAGCGCCAACGCAAAGACGGCGGGGTAAGAGACGGTCTTGGCCACCCATCCGCCGAGGGTGGGGGCCAACATCACCAGGGCGCTGAGGGTGTTGCTCATGCCAATATACACCGGACGATCGGCCTCGCGGGCGTGCTCCAGAATCCAGTTGAAAAAGGGCCAGCCGATGCTGCCGGCGGCGATGCCCAGGAAAAAGAACACCAACAAGTAGGTGTAGAGGATCGCCTGCTGGCCGCTCCCTGTAAAAAGTGGGGCCAACAGGGCGATGGCCGGCGGCACCATGGTGAGAAGGATGACCAGGCGGATGTGTATCCACGGCCCCCAGCGATCCTGCACCAGGCCCATGAGGAGCCCAGCGGCCAGCGAGCCCAATACCTGAGCCGAGACGAAAAGCCCCGTGCTGGCCATCCCCAAACCGAGGTTGCGCGTCGCGTGCAGCACGTAAAAGGCGCTGGCCACGCCGACAAAGCCCTGGAGCAACCGGATGCCGATGAGCCGCAAAAAGGCGCGGTCGTTCACCAGGATGCCCGGCATGGATGCCAGCACCGCTCGCGGGCCGGGCGGCGCGGCCCCGGTCAGGTTCGTCGACGCCGGCTCGCGGATGAGCATCAAAAAGGCCGCCGACACCATAAAGAGCGCCGCGCCGATGGCGAACAGCAGCGCAAAATTCGCCGGAAAGGCCAGCGGCCCCGTCTCACTGAGCAGATGACGCACCACCAGCCCCGCGCCCATGCCGCCCAGCCCGCCGAACACCTGCGAGGCGCCCAGCACGCGACCCCGTCGCCGCGCCGGCAGGCACTTGGCCAGCAGATCGAACCAGGGCACGCTGACCACGGCGTCGAACAGGAAAAAGACCACGATGCCCAGCATGGTGGCCGCCAGGGCGATGCCCGGCGATTCGAGGCCATAGCGCCATACCAGGAACGCCACCAGCAACAGGATGGGACGACTCAGCCAGGCGGCGCGTACCACCACCGGCTTTTTGCGCGGCAGATGAGCCACGGCGCTGGCCACAAAGAGCTGCGGCAGCAGCCAGCCGCCGCTGATCAGGCCGCTGGCCAGGCCCACCATCAGCTCCGAGTCGGTGAGCGCGGCGACAAAGGCCGGCAGTACCGTCGTCGCGCTGATAAAGGTGACGCCAATGTGAAAAGTGCCCGAATCCAATATAAACGCCAGCGCATTGCGGCGATAGTCCTCGGGCAGCAGCGGGGGAGCATGCTCTGCTTGTACAGCTATCGGTTCGGCCAAGGGGCTACCTCACGGTCACGAGATGATCTACTCACTCTACTCTGGCGACCATGAGGCGTCAAATACTGCGCAGATGCCGATGCGGGCGATCAGATCGCCCGCATCGGCATCTGCCGGTTGTCAAACCATCACCCGCCGAATAACTACCGGTAATAGCTATACTCGTCGAGAGCGGTAAAGACCATGGCCAGGTTCTCCCAGGGCACGTCGGGAGTGACGCCGTTGCCGGGCGCGGCGATCCAGCCGCCGCCGGGCATGAGCCCCTCGCACTGCTCGTGGATCATGCGGCGCACATCCTCGGGCGTGCCGTGCATCAGATCGCCCTGCAGGCCGATGGTGCCCTCAAGCACGATGCGGGCATCCAGGTCGGCGGCGCCAAAGCGACGCTTGACCTCGAACACGTCCATTGCCTCGGGCTGCACCGTGCGCAGCGACGACACGCCCAGCTCGATCATCTCGGGGATCACCGGCATATAGTTGCCATCGGAATGGTAGCGGAACAGCACGTCGGGGTTGACCTGGCGGATGGCGTCGATGAGCGTCTTGAGCCGCGGCTTGAGCCACTCGCGCCACATGGCGGGGCTGATGATCATCCCCCGCTGGCTGCCGATGTCGTCGTTGAGCGAGATCGAATCGACGC
>SKLG01000414.1 GCA_007123335.1 Anaerolineae bacterium
CGCGGAACTGGCTGCCCTCCTACCATTTCGCCATGCGCCACGCCGACACCGGCGAGCACCTGGGGCACATCGACCTGCGCATCGGCATGACGCCCCACCTGCTGCGCTACGGCGGCAACATCGGCTATGAGGTGCTGGAGAAGCACCAGGGCCACCGCTATGCCGCGCGTAGCTGCCGCCTGCTCCTGCCCCTGGCGCGGGACCACGGCATGGCCGAGCTGTGGATCACCTGCGACGTCGACAATATCGCCTCGCGGCGCACCGCCGAGTTGGCCGGGTTCGCGCTGGTGGACGTGCTCCCCCTGCGCGAGGAGGACCACCCCGATGCGTATGCCGAGGGGCGGCGCTTCACCTGCCGCTATCGCCTGCTCTTGTGACAGCCACGCGCCCGATTTGACGTACCCGCCAACACGCATAGAATGCAACGGGGTTGCAAAGTCGCCACCCACAAGATGTGCGCCGGGCAGCAGGCTTGAGCCATGCCTTTCTTTTTGGGCTCTGATAATGCAACTGAGTTGTATTTTTGATGCCCCCAATATGCCTGTGCGCCCTGGTCCGCTGACTCGCCGACTGCCACAAGCTGGAGGAGAATGCCATGCACACCCTGTCTCGCATTGGCCGGATCGTCGCCCTCGTCGTGATACTGGCTGCGCTGCTGGGGGGATGCGCCCCCAAGCCCGCCGCGCCCACCCCTGCACCGGCCGCTACAAGCCCGACGGAAGCGCCACCCGCCACTCCCACCACGGCCCCGACCGTCGAGAGCCCAACCGTGGCGTCGCCCGCCGCTCCTACCGATGAGCAGCAGACGCTGACCATCGGCCTGGGGCGCAATCTCTACGATGGCCCAGCCACCTGGTACTTTTTGCACGGCTCGCTGGGCGTGTGGGAGCCGCTGATCATCCTCGACAACGACATGATGGCCCAGCCGGTGCTGGCCACGTCGTGGGAGATGGAGCCCGACGGCAAGGTCTGGACCATCACCCTGCGCCAGGGGGTCACCTTCCACGACGGCACCCCGTTCGACGCCGAGGCGGTGCTGCTGAACATCCCCAAGCTGCAAGAGGAGTACATGACCTCCCTGCCCCACCTGGCGACGCTGGAGAAGGTGGACGACCATACCGTGCGCTTTGTGATGGACGAGCCCACGCCCAACCTGCCCCAGCTCATCGCCTACTTTTCCAGCGCCATGCTCGCGCCCAGCGCCGTGGGCGACGACGGCCGGCCCACCGCGCCCATCGGCACCGGCCCCTTTGTGTTCGTCGATTACATCAAGGACGACGCCATCATCCTGGAGCGCAACGAGAACTACTGGGGCGAGCGCCCGCATCTGAGCCAGGTCACGTTCAAGTACATCCCCGACGCCAACACCCGCCTGGCCGCGCTACAGAGCGGGCAGATCGACGCCATCGCCGACGTGGGCGCCCTCCAACCGGAGCAGGCGCCCGTCATCCAGCAGGACCCCAACCTGGTGCTGTTGGAGCAGGGCGTGGCCACCACCCACTATCTCACCTTCAACTCGGGCAAGCCGCCCTTTGACGATATGCGACTGCGCCAGGCGCTGAACATGGCCATCGACCGGCAAGCGCTGGTGGATAGCACGCTCTATGGCTATGGCCAGCCGGGGATGAGCGTGCTGACTCCCCACGCCGTGCAGTGGCTGCACCCCGACGTGGCGCCGCGCTATGACGCCGCGACGGCGCAGCAGCTCGCCCAGGATGCCCTGGACGGCCAGCGGGTGGAAGCCAAGATGCTCATCAGCTCGGCCCTCATCGGGCGCTGGCCCTATGAGAATATCGCCCAGATCGTCCAGGCCATCGCCATCCCCCTGGGCATCGACATCACCATCGAGGTGGTCGAGGCCGGGGCGTGGAACACTGCCTTGCGCGATGGCGAGTATAACCTGACCATGATGCCCTACACCCTCATGACCGGCGATCCCGACTTTTTCATGCGCCGCTGGGTGTGGAGCCAGGGCGACATGAATCAGCGGCGCAGCTATGGCTATGCCAACCCGAGGGCCGACGAGCTGGCGGTGGCCGCCGTATCCGAGACCGATCTGGCCACGCGCAAGGCGATGTACGACGAGCTGCAAGAGATCGTCGCCGAGGAGGTGCCCTTTACGCCTCTGTACCACGAGGTGACCATCTATGCCACGCGCAACGATGTTCATGACCTGTTGCTAGATGTCCAGTTCAAGCCCAGCCTCGAGCGGGCCTATCGCGGACAGTAGTCGTATGAGATCGAGGCTGGCTGATGCGCCGCATCCCCTCCCGAAGGTCCCCCGGCAAGGTTGGAGGGTAGACGAGGCGTTCGTTGAGGGACCTTCGGGAGGGGGGTAGTAGGAAGATGCCATGAAAACCTATCTGTTATGGCGGCTGGCCTCGTTGCTGCCCGTCCTACTGGGGTTGTCGGTGATCACCTTTGGCCTGATGGGCCTGGTGCCCGGCGACCCCGCCGAGATCCTCGCCCGACAGGGCCGCGACGTCGAGCCCACGCCGGCGCAGATCGAGGCGACGCGCCGCGCGCTGGGCCTCGATCAGCCGCTGCCCGTCCAATATGCCCGCTGGTTGGGCCGCGTGCTGCGCGGCGATCTGGGCGTATCGGCGCGCACCGGCGAGCCGGTGTGGGTGGAGCTGCGCGATCGCTTTCCGGCGACGCTGGAGCTGGCCCTGGCCGGGTTGGCCGTGGGCATCCTCATCGCCCTGCCGGTGGGCACGCTGGCCGCCGTGTGGCGCGGCACCATCGTGGATGGGCTCAGCCGCTTTCTGGCCCTGCTGGGCGCCGCTGTACCCTCCTTCTGGCTGGGCGCCATGCTCATCCTCCTGTTCGCCGTGCGGCTGCGCTGGCTGCCAGCCATGGGCCGGGGGAGTCTGGCACAGATCGCTCTGCCCGCCCTGGCGCTGGGCGTCAGCGCCTCGGCCGTGCTCATGCGCCTGACCCGCGCCAGCCTGTTGGAGACGCTGCGCCAGGACTATGTGCGGACGGCGCGGGCCAAGGGGCTGCGCGAAAGGCTGGTGGTGCTGCGCCACGCCCTCAAGCCGGCGATGCTGCCGGTGATCACCATCGTCGGGCTCCAGTTCGGCAACCTGCTGGGCGGGGCGTTGGTCATCGAGACGATCTTTGCCTGGCCGGGGCTGGGGCAGTTCATGATGACCTCGATCCGCGCCCGCGACC
>SKLG01000131.1 GCA_007123335.1 Anaerolineae bacterium
CCCAGCTCCTGGGCGAGATCGGCCACCCGACGCAATCGCTCGACAAAGCGCGTTTCCCCCTCCAGCCACTCCAGACGCGCCAGATGCAGCAGCGCCCGCCCGAGATCGCGCTTGGCCTCGATCCGCTCCAGGATCTCGGCCGCCATCTCGAGCTGCTCGCGGCCCTCTTGATCGTCCTGAGCGTCCACCGCCAGAACGCCCAGGTAGAGATGGCACAGACCTCGTTCCAGGGGCATCTCCGGGCTGACATTGTCCAGCGCTTCGATGACGAGCTGATGGGCGGGCACCGTCTCACCCATCAAGCGCTGGGCATAGCCCCGCGAGGCCAGCGCGTATACCGCCAGGTGCGAGGCGCCGCTGGCCGTCGCCACCGTCAGCCCGCGCTGATAGGTCTCGTCCGCCTCGGCAAAGCGGCCCATATCGCGATACAGGTCGGCCTGGCTGACGATGGTGTAGGCGGCCACCCGCTGATCACCGGCGTCCAGCGCCTTGGCCAGGCTCTCTTGCAGGCGGTTCTCGGCCTCGATATATTCCCCCAGATAATGGTGGATGATGCCCAGCCCCTGGAGCGAGATGGCCAGGGCGCTGGGGTTCCCCACCCGGCGCCAGATCATCAGCGCCCGGTGCAGGCTCTGGCGTCCGGCGGCCAGGTGGCCACGGTTCAGCTCCGCCAGGCCGATGTCGTGGGCGATATAGCCGGCGCTGGTGTCGTCGGCGTGGCGCTCGGCCAACAGCAGCGCCTCGTGGAGTTCGGAGACCCCCTCAGCCACATGCCCCTGCATACTGTGGCAGATGCCGATGTTGTGCTGGGCCAGGATCGCGGCGATGGGGTCGCGCGCCTGGGCATCCAGCGCCTGACGGCACAGGGCGATGGCCTCGGTGAGATGCCCGCGAAAGCGCTCGATCACCGCCTGCTGGGCCAGGGCGCGGGCCGCGCCCACCTCGTCGCCTCGCTGGGCAAAGGCCTCCTGCGAACGTCGGCACAGTTCCATGGCAGGAGCCAGCTCGCCCCGCTCGGCGTGCAGCTTGCCGCGATAGAGCAACAGGCGGGGATGGGCGTCCATGATGGCCGGCGGCAGCTCGTCGATCCAGCCCTGCAGGCGATCCCACTCGCCCCGCTCAAAGGTCTCTTGGGCCACCAGCTCGATGCTTTGGGCCGCATCGGCGAACGCCCCCGCCGCGATATAGCTGTCGATAGCCTGGCCCCAGCGGCCACGCTCGGCCATCAGCGCGGCCAGGCGCAGGCGCAAGCGGCGGCACTCTCTAGGGGCCTTGCGCTCCAGGCGCGCCAGCAGGAACTCGCGAAACAACTGGTGATACTGGTACCAGTTGCCCTCATGGTCCAGTGTGGCGGTAAAGAGGTTCTGCTCCGACAGCTCGCGCAAGAGCTGGGCCGAGTTCTCGGTGCCCAGCAACGCGTCGCACAGCGGCGGGCTCATCTCGGTGCACACCGCGCTGCGCAGGGCGAAATCCTGGATCTCCTGGCGCTGGCGCGAGAGCACCTCCTCGGCCATATAGTCAAAGACGCCGCCCGAGGCCCCAGAGAGGCGCACCAGCTCGCGGGTGGCGCCGGGATCGGTCTGGGCGGCGAGGATGATACCGGTCACCCAGCCCTCAGAGCGCTCGGCCAGACGCTGCACGCTGGCCTCATCCAGGTCGTCGATCCCCAGCGTGGCCAGGAGCGCGTGAATCTCCTCGTGGGTAAAGGCCAGCTCGTAGGCGCTCTGGCCCACCACCTGGCGCTGAGCGGCGAGGCGCGAGAGGGTCAGCCGTCGGGGGATGCCCCGGGTGGCCAGGATAATGTGGCACTGCTCGGGGAGGTAGAGCAGCAACCCATCGAGGAGGGCGTTCACCCCCTCACTGTCGAGGACGGTGTGGTAATCGTCGAGGATGAGCACAAAATACTCGTGGATCTGCTCCTCGATCTCGCGGATCAGCAGCCGCACAAAAGGCTCGATGTCGAACTCGGCCCCGCCCTGAGCGGCCAGCGCCTGCAACACCGGCCCGCCAAAGTGGGGAAAGCGCTCGCGGATGGCGGCGACGAGGTATTCGACAAAGGTCGAGACCTGGGCATCATGGGCATCCAGGCTGTACCAGCAGACGGGGAGATCGGTGTCATAGGCGTAATCGATGAGCAACGAGGTCTTGCCGTATCCGGCGCCGGCGGCGACGAGGATCAGCTTGTGCTGAATCGCGCCATGGACAAAGTCCAGCAGGCGCTGCCGCCGCACCAGATCAGGGTGGCGCCTGGGTGTGCGGATTTTCGTTCGAATAGGCGGATAGGCGCTGCCTATCATGGCTTCAGACATGATGATCTGATGGCACCTACTGCTGCGATACACAAGGCCCATCGCAGGCAGGCTACGCGGGCCTTGAAGGGTGTCCCAAGGTCTGAAACTCTTGTATTCTAACAGTAACCTGGGGACAAAACAAGACGTAGACGCGCGCCATCCGCTGCCTTTGACACCCCAGGGCCTTTTCCCTATAGTACCCCAGGCTTATCCATCACCTACCCGAGGGTTGCACAGGAGGATTGTATGCATGCTCTGACGCTGGAACGGTTCCGCTTTTCGACCTGGATCAAGGCCTTGGGCGTCCTGCTATTTGCTGTGCTCACGGCGGCGAGCGCGCGCATCAGCGTGCTGACGCCCCTCTCGCCGGTGCCCCTGACGCTGCAGGTCTTGGTGGTCATCCTGAGCGGCTTTGCCCTGGGCTGGCGCGGCGCGCTGCTGAGCCAGGTGCTCTACCTGCAGGCCATCCTGTTGGGCGCGCCGTGGACGGCGTCGGGCCTGGCCGGGCCCATGGCGTTTGTGGCGCCCACCGCCGGCTATTTGCTGAGCTTTCCGCTGGCGGCGGCGCTGGCCGGATGGCTGCACGAGCGCATGGTTTCAAGCGCTTGGGGACGTTTGGTCGGCGGCATGGCGGCGCTGATGGTGGTCTATGCTCTCGGCGCGTTGTGGCTGGCCGGGTTCGTGGGCGGGCTGGCCAACGGCTGGCGCCTGGGCGTGGTGCCCTTCTTGGGCGCCGACGCGCTCAAGGTCGTCATCGCCAGCGCGGCGCTATCGCTGCGACGCCGATAACCACCCCACCCTTTACGCCGCGGCGCGGCGGCAACGCTCCAGCGTAGGTGATCAGAGGCTATAGCCATCCTGTGGCATAGCCTCTTTTTATTCTTCTCCCAGCATGTCGGCGATCTCCTGGCGGATCTCGTCAAACTGCTCCATGACGGCGCGAACGAACCGCAGCCCCGGCCGGCGCTGCCCGGAATAGACCATGGAGAGATACCCCGGCGACAGCCCCAACCGCGCTGCCATCCCTCTGGTGGATAGGCCGCGCTCTACCTGGATCCGCTTCAAGGCGCGGACCATCGCGCGCACCTCACGCTCGCGCATCGCGCTCCTCTTTCGACAATATCGAGCCATCGACAGAGGCAGTATAGAACATATGTTCTATCCTTGCCAAGTGCGGCGGGTTTGCGGATGTTTGGGGAGCGGTCCAGGCGGGGATGGAAGCGCCGAGCTGGTGCTCGGCGCTCCCGGCCACATCTGGATGAGTGAACACGGTGGGCGCGCGGGAGGTCCGTTCTGCTTGCATCCCTTTTGGCCGTATGTTATACTCTTGACGATTTCGATGATCTGGCCAGAATCCCAGGAGCAAACGCCAAGATGGAGTGCCCAAACTGCGGAACATACAACCCGCCAGACCGAGAGGTTTGCTGGCGATGTGACAAGCCTCTGCCCACCCCCAAGCCGGAGAAGAAGCGAAATCCGCAGCAAGCGGCGCGCACGTGGCTCTATGTGGCCATCGCCATCTTTTTGATTTTTACGCTTTTGCAGATGTGCGGCGTGCGGTTGCCCTTTGGCGCACCGCCCCCAGAGGGTGGGTTGCTCTTGCAGGGTCTGGGCCTGCTCGTCTGAGCGCCCAAACCCCCATCACCAAGGAAGTGTCAAGCCCCACGATTGCAGCTCGGCCCGCCGGGGATGATCGGTGAGATCCAGGCGGATGGGCGTCACCGAGATGCGCCGCTGAGCCAGGGCGCCGATATCGGTGCCCTCCTCCGGCACACCGTGCGGCGGCTCTCCCCCGATCCAATAATAGGCGCGGCCTCGAGGGTCCTGGCGCGTCACCAGCGCGTCGCGATAGAGCCGAATCCCCAGCCGCGTGATCTCGACCCCAGCGATCTGTTCCGCAGGGAGGTCGGGCACGTTCACATTGAGCAACAGGGGCGGATCTGGCGGTTGGTCCAGCAGGCGCTGGGCCAGATGGGCGGTAAAGCGCGCCGCCGTGTCAGCGTGTTCCCCCTCGAGGCTCTCTAGCGACACGGCGATGGACGACACCCCGCCGATAACCGCCTCCATCGCCGCCGCCACCGTGCCCGAGTAGGTCAGGTCGTGGCCCACGTTGGCGCCCAGGTTGATCCCCGACACCACCAGCTCGGGCGGGCGCTCCACGAGGCCGAGGAGGGTCAGCGCCACACAGTCCGAGGGCGAGCCGTTGCTGGCCAGGGCCGGGGTATCGTCTCGCAGGCGAACCGGCCACACGCGCAGCGGCTTGTGCATCGTCTTGGAGTGGCCGGCCGCCGACCAGTTGTGGTCGGGGGCCAGGATCAGGACCTCGGCCACCTTGTGCAGGCGCTCGGCCAGGAGCGCCAGCGGCGGCGATTGGACGCCGTCGTCGTTGGTGAGCAAGATATAGGGCGATGGGGGCGTAGAGATCTCGGGCATGGTGATCTGTCTCCTCGTGCTTGCACCTCCCAAAGGTCCCAGAGGGGCTTTTTGCCCTGAGAATGACTTGGCAAGGACCTTTGGGAGGGGGCTGACGGTTATAGTACTAGGGGGTCCGCTCCAAGGGCCTTTCCGGTGGCGTCACCTTTTCGGAGAGCAGCCGCCGGCGCAGAGCCTCGCGCAAGGCGTCAAACTCGCGCCTGTAGGCGGGCGAGGAGATGGATGCGGTGGTCATGATGTAGGCGTCCTCGCGGTTGTCCGAATAGTAGGCCCGGCGCCTGCCCAGCCGCTGAAAGCCATACTTCTCATAGAGGCTCTGGGCGATGGTGTTGCTGACGCGCACCTCCAGGGTCACCTGCGTGGCGTCGCGGCGGTAGGCCTCCTCGATGAGCGCTACCATGAGCAGCTCTCCCAGCCCTCGCCCCCGCCATATCGAGCGCACGGCCAGCGTCGAGATGTGCGCCTCATCGACCATGATCCAACACCCGCCATAGCCCACCAACGACGGATCGTGGGTAGAGCGCCGCAGGGCGCGCCGCACCGAGCCCAGCAGCGACTCGCCGCTGTCCTGGTCCATCCAGGGCAGATAGCGGAGCACCACGTAATAGGAGGATGGGTTATGCTCCAGCTCGTAGCGAAAGGCACTCGTCGACCAGGGCAACGAGAACACCTCTTGCTCGATACGCGAGACGGTGGGGATATCCCGTCTCTGCATCGGCTCCAGCGCATAGGGTAGGCCGTTGAGGTCCATTATGCGGCACCTCTCAGTCTGCTGTGCCCGAGGAGGGATAATGGGCATAGATCGGGCCAAGGGTGTCAAGGTCGTCAAAGCGTTCGTCCTGGAACGCCTCCCAGGCCAGCTCGGCCAAATAGCCGGCGCGGCGCAGCGACCCGGCCAGCGACGAGACGGCGATCTCGGCCTCGGAGGAGAGGAGGCGCTCGGCCAGCTCGGCGTTCACCTCGCCGGCCACCAGCAGCGGGTCCAGGTCCTCTCCCGTAGGAGTCCACTCGGCGGCGGACACCAGCTCGATTTCCCCCTCTTGCACCGGAAGCCCCTCCTCAAAGTGATAGCGGGCGACGCAGATGCGCCCGCGGCCTGCTTCCAGGACGGCATAGATGGGGCCGCCGGGGTCGCCGACGGCATAGGTGGTCACGTCGAGGGTGGGGATGGCGATGATGGGCATCTCTAGCGCCAGGCACAGCCCTTTGGCGATGCTCATGCCGATGCGCAGGCCGGTAAAGGAGCCGGGGCCCTTGGCGACGGCCACGGCGGAGAGATCGTCAGGATAGAGCCCCTGCTGGGCCAACATGGCGGCGATGGCGGGGAGCACCTCCACCGAATGGTTGTTCTCCGAATACCAGCTCCATTCGGCCATGACCCCGCTTTCATCATAGAGGGCGAGGCTGGCGTAGCGCGTGGCGGTGTCGATGGCCAGTAGCATGATCCTCTTCCCTCACTCCTCATCCGCTGGCGCCAGAGACCGACGCGCCGACAGTTCCTGCTCCAAGGCGCTGAGGATGCGGCGATAGCGCTCGCCCTGGGCGCAAAAGTGGAGGCTGCGCTTGGTGTCGTCCAGATAGGTCAGGTGCACCCACAGACAATGCTCCGGGAGCACCTCTGCCGCCCGCTCGGCCCACTCGATGACCGTCACCCCATCGTCATAGAGATAGTCATCCAGCCCCATGGCCAGCGCCTCATGGGCCCCGCTGATGCGATAGAGGTCGATGTGAAAGAGGGGCACGCCGCCATCCACGGGCTCGTGTTCGTTCACCAGGACAAAGGTGGGGCTGCGCACGGCCTCCTCGATCCCCATGCCGGCGCCGATCCCCTGGGTGAGGCAGGTCTTGCCGCTGCCCAGCTCCCCTTGCAGGCAGACGACGTCGCCGATCTGCAGGAGCCGCCCCAAACGCCGCCCGACGGCCAGGGTCTGCCTGGCGCTGTGGGTGATGATATCGAACGAGTCTTGGGTCAGAATGGGCGTCACCAGGGTTCTCCGCTGAGCATGCGTTGCAGGGTCGTTTACTCCGGAGGGGCGGACAGGTCGATGACCGGCCCCATCAAACAGAACTGGCGCCCGCCCAAATAGTGCAGAGGCAGCATCTCCTCGGCGTCGTGGGGTTGCAGCCAGTAATCGCGAAAGGCGTCGGTCTCGGCCCAGGCGCCCACCACCTCCCAGATATAGAGGGAGTGATCGCCGGGGGTGAGCACATCGACGAGTTGGCATTCAATGTGGGCCAGGCATTCGTCGACCCAGGGCACCTCGACGCGCTGCCCTGATTCGAGGGTCAGCCCCAGGATGCGCAGCCGCTCCTCGTCGGCGCCCTCGCGGTCGCCGCAGGCCAGCGCCTGCTCGGCGTGGGGGCGGCCGGGGATGTTCAGCACGCATTCCTGGCTGCGGGGCAGCATGTCATGGACATAGCGGGAGGAATGAAGCGCCACGGCGAGCAAGGGCGGCTCGAGGCTGATGGGGCAACACCAGGGCACGAGGCTGGCGTTGACCTCGCCCTTGTAGCGCGTGGTCATCAGGCAGACCGGCCCGGAGGTGAGCAGCCGATGCGCCCGATAGAGCGGAATCTCTTCCTTCATAACCCTCTCCTATCCTTTCCGTGTGGGCCAGTATGGCATAGTCGGTAATCCGTGTCAAGGTTGAGGCGCATCTAAACGCCGCGCTTGAGCGGATCTAGGGCGGTTTTTTCACGCCCCCGCCGATATGTTATAATCGTGCCATATCCTTCCCAAGGAGGTGCCGGGCACTTGGCGCGTCGTACCCGACGCCAAGTGCCCGGCACCTGGGGAGCACGCAAGGAGAAGATGAGCGTATGTTCACCGCTTTAAAGCGTTGTGTTGTCCTGCTCTTGGCATTGGTGGTGTTGTTGGGGTGCCCGGCGGTGGAGCCCACGCCGACGCCCGTAGTGGATCCCACCCGGACGCCCCAGCCGACCTTTACGCCCGTGCCTACCGAGACCCCGCTCCCGACGATGACGCCGTCGCCCGTGGCCACGGCGACGCCCACCGCGACGCCCCTGACCCCGACGCCCGAGCCCACGGCGACGCCCGACCCGAACCTCAGTCCGCTGACCGGGATGCGCGTCGATGATCCGGAGCGTCTGGAGCGTCGCGTACTGGCCGTGCGCGTGGGCAATGACCCCAACATCCGCCCGCAAGAGGGGCTGGGGCTGGCCGACATTGTCTATGAGGAGATCATGGAGGGCTATTCGGTGACCCGCTTTACCGCCCTCTATCTCGACCGTGACGTCGAGCGCATCCGCCCCATCCGCAGCGCGCGGCTGGTGAACCTGCACATCGCGCCCCAGTATGACGCGGCGCTGGTACACACCGGCGCCAGCGACCAGATTCGCTGGTTCATCTCACAGGCCGATTTCGTCGATCTCGACGAGTTCTTTCATCCGCAGCCCTATTCCATCCTACCGGGCTATGATTGGCGCGGACGCATCTATACCTCGGTAGAGCGGCTGTACGACTATTTGGAGCGACGGGACCTGGCCCAGCCTGGCCGCATCGAGGGCTATACCTTTGACGAGACGCCGCCCATCGGCTTGCCGGCGATCTCGGTGCGCATCCCTTATCCTCACTCGGTGGAATGGGTGTATGATCTGGAATCGGGGCTCTATACGCGTACCATCGGCGGTCGGCCCCACACCGAGGCCCTGACCGGCGAGGTCATTGGCGCCGCCAACGTCATCGTCGTGTATGCCGAGCATCGCAGGACCAATATCGTGGAGGATAGCCTCGGCAACACCGCCATCGATATCGTGCTGGAGGGCGAGGGGCCGGCCCAGTTCTTTCGCGATGGCGTCCTGGTCGAGGCCACCTGGATGCCCATGGGCGAGAATGGCCTGATCCAGTATGTGGATGTGGATGGCAACCTGATTCCGTTGCGCCCAGGCAGAACGTGGATCCAGATCGTGCCCCCCGACTATTTGGTGACTTTTAGCCCGTGATCCTTTTGGAAGCCCATAATGAGTATAGGCATTGCTCAGTGAAATTTGACTGAAAGATAGACCATGTGTACAATAATCCCATCAATGCAATACCCTAGGAGAAGTAGACATGCCAAGCCTTGGTACAGCAGAACTGCTCATCATTCTGCTCATTGTGATCGCGGTTTTTGGCGCGGGTAAATTGGCCAATCTGGGTGGCGCTCTGGGTAAGGGCGTCAAGGATTTCAAGACTGCTATGGGAGATCCGAACACCAAGCCCGAGAACGATCAAAAGGCCAAGCCCGATAGTGAAGGAGAGAATAGCGGGGAGAACTAGAGCCAACCTCTCCCCAGCGCCCTCGAGGAGGATTTAGTTGTGGCAAATCTAGGCAAGGCAGAGCTGCTGATCATCCTGGTCATCGTCGTCGCCGTGTTCGGCACCGGCAAGCTGGCCAGTTTGGGTGGCGCTCTAGGTAGAGGCATCAAGGATTTCCGTGCTGCCATGCAGAGCGAGGAGGAATCCGAGTCCGCCGCAGAGCTTGAGAGTGGCGAGACGAACGAGGAAGTGGTGGCGTAGAACCAGCTTTGCTCAAGGAGAAGAAGCATGCCAAACCTTGGCGCTACAGAGCTGCTGATTATCCTGGTCATTGTGATCGCGGTATTTGGCGCCGGCAAGCTCCCCGAGCTCGGTGGGGCGCTTGGCAAAGGGGTCAAAGAGTTCAAAGACGCCACCCACGAGGTCGAATCGGCATCGAATGACGCCCAAAAGGCTGTCAAGGATGCCACAGCGGGCGACAAGGCCTAGCTTTACGGCCAGGACATAGCGCGAAACCATCAGACCCGGCAAGCGTGTACGCTTGCCGGGTCTGTGTGCGTCTGCGGAAAGCGTAACATGCTGGGGACAGTGCCGGGCGACCCACCCCGCCGCGCCGACGCATTAGCCCTGGCCCTCAAACACCACCTGGTCGAGTGACCGACGCCGATATCCGTCGATCGTACACCCCAAAAACTCCCCGATCACCCGATGTGGTCGGGGAGTTTGTCTTGTATGATGCCAGTAGAGATAGGAGAGAGAACGTAGGAGGTAAGCGACATGAGCCCTTATCTTACAGTGACGGTCCTGCTGGTCTGTTGGCTGTGGCTGGGCATCCGGTGTCGCGTCTGACCTCGGGGTTTCTCGATCCAGCAACGGGCCACCGCTGGGGTGGCTTCGGTAACAAGACAAAGAAGGAGTGTACGATGAAGACGACCTTGGCACTGACGGTGGTAGCGCTGATCCTGGTGGTTCTGGTGGGAGCCGTGACGCTATCCCAGACGACGGCGATGGGTCCGACAGCAGGGGCGCCGAGCCCGATAGAGGCGACCCAGAGTTTCTACGACTGGTATCTCGACTATGTCGGCTATCAACCCGATGGCACCTTCCACAACGCCATGGTGGACGGCGCCTATCGCACCAATCCGGACCTGGCGCCCGAGTTTGTGGCCCAGATCGATGACCTGCTGGCCTCCTTCAAGGGTCAGGGCGGGGGCTACGACCCCTTTCTCTGCGCCCAGGACATCCCGACGCGAGTGACGGTCGGTGGTGCGCAGGTGAATGGCGAGCAGGCCACGGTGACGGTGAGCACCTTCTGGATGGGCAACCTGATGGCCCACCGCTTTGAGGTGGCGCTGGAGCTGCGCGAGGGCGCGTGGAAGATCGTCGACATCCGCTGTGGCGCCGGCAGCCACAAGCCGCTGGACGCCCGCGAGACGGCCCAGGCCTTTTACGACCTGTACCTGCAGGTGGCCGAGCAGCGCAACCCGCTGGCCAACGGCCTCTACCGTGACCTGCCCTTCCTGGCGGCCGAGTGGGTGGCACAGGTGGACGAGATCCTAGCCGGGTTCGAGCGCGGCGGCTACGATCCCTTCCTCTGCGCCCAGGATGTGCCCAGCGAGGTGCTGGCGCAATTGGCCACGGTGGACGGCGACACCGCCACCGTCACCATGGGCACCAGCTTTGAGGGGCACGGCTTTACGGTGGATCTGCGCGCGGTGGATGGCCAGTGGCTGGTCACCGGCGTGAACTGCCAGCGTAAGTAGCAGCGAGCACTGTCCCGCTCTCTCACCGAGGCGATCCCGGGTATTCCCGGGATCGCCTCGGCCTATGGTATACCCGTTCTGTCGCCCTTGCCTTGGATCAAGGTTCTGCGCTAGAATGGGGCCCACACCGATACCTCCAGCGAAGGAGAAGGACATGTTTACCTTGAGTGGGTTCGCCGACGAGATCTCGCCCGATCTGGAGACACAGCTTCAGGTGTTGAGCGAGTTGGAGATCGGCTATCTGGAATTGCGCGGGGTGTGGGACCAGAACGTCCTGGAGATCGACGACGCCGGGATCGCCCGCATCGCCGACGCCCTGGAACTGCACGGCATGCGCGTGTCAGCCATCGGGTCGCCCATCGGCAAGATCAAGATCGACGACCCCTTTGAGCCCCACCTGCAAGCCTTTCGCCGCGCCATCGCGGTGGCCGAGCGCCTGGATTGCCGCTACATCCGCATGTTCTCCTTCTTTGTGCCCGAGGGCGAGGCCGACGCCCACCGCGAGCAGGTCATGTCGCGGATGCACGCCCTCCTGGACGAGGCCTCGGGCCACGACGTCCTGTTGCTCCACGAGAACGAGCGCCACATCTATGGCGACATCCCCCGGCGCTGCCTCGACCTGATGGAGACGCTGGATTCGCCCCAACTGCGCATGACCTTTGATCCCGCCAACTTTGTCATGTGCGACGTGCGTCCCTACAGCGAGGCCTACCCGCTGCTCAAGGACTATATCGAGTACATGCACATCAAGGATGGGCTGCTGGACGAAAAGCGGGTCGTGCCCGCCGGGCAGGGCGACGGTGAGATCCCCGAGATCCTGGCCGATCTCAAGGCCGAGGGTTTCGAGGGCTTTTTATCGCTAGAGCCCCATCTGTCCCACGCCGGCCCCTTCCGAGGCTTTTCCGGCCCTAAGCTTTTTGGCGTGGCCGTCAACGCCCTGCGCGAGGTAATGGAGCAGGTCGGCGCCCAGGAAACCCG
>SKLG01000356.1 GCA_007123335.1 Anaerolineae bacterium
AGCGGGCCATGGACGGGTGCGCGCAGGTCTATCACGTCGCCGCCTTTTATAGCACCGATCCCGGCGATGAGGCGCGGATGATGCGCGCCAACGTGGAGGGCACGGCCAACGTGCTGCGGGCCGCGCGGACAGTGGGCGTCGCGCGGGTGGTGCACACCAGCACCATCGGCACCATCGGCCGGCCCAACGGCGACACCCTGCCCACCGAGCGCGACCAGATCGCGGACCTGACGCGGGCCAGCGCCTACGCCCGCTCCAAGATCGAGGCCGAGCGCCTGGCCCTCGACGCCGCGCGTCAGGGGCTGCCCGTGGTGGTGGTCAACCCTTGCGCGCCGGTGGGCATGGGCGACGTCACGCCCAGCAGCACGGGGCAGCGCATCCTCGATTACCTGCGTGGTAGGACGCCCTCCTTCCTGGCCGGGGGGATCAACTTTTGCTCGGTGGAGGATATCGCCGCCGGCCATCTGCTGGCGGCGGAGCGGGGTCGCATCGGCCAGCGCTACATCCTGGGTCACGCAGCGGGCAACCTGTGCCTGGACGATTTCTATGCGCTGATGCAGCGCGTCACCCGTCAGCCGCCGCCGGGCAACGGCCGGGGCCATCCGCTGGGTCGCGTGCGCCGCGCGCTGGTCTCGCGGGTTCGCGGCCGCTCCGCGCCGCCGCCGCCCTCTGGCTTTCAGCCCCCGACGCTGACCGCCAACCCCTGCCTGGCCATTCGCGAGCTGGGCCTGCCGCAGACGCCCCTGAGCGTCGCCTTTGGGCAGGCCGTGGCCTGGTTTCGAGAGAACGGCTATGTCAAAGGGGGCAGGGCTTGAGCGGCGTGGGCTTTCGGGTCAGGAGGGCGATCACTCGCTGGCTGATGACCGGATCGGTGGCGCCCCTCATCGGCGGCCTGTGCATGAGGCTGGCCGGCGCCATGCGCGGCCCCTACAAGGATCGGCGCATCCTGGCCCATCTCACGGAGAACCCCTACATCTCGCCACGGGCGCAGATCTATTGCCCCCGGCTGACCATCGGGCGCCAGTGCTTTATCGATGAAGACGTGACGATTTTCGCCCACCACGACGGCGGCGAGGTTCGCCTGGGCGAGGGGGTGCACCTCTATCGCGGCACCATCATCGAGATCGGCCGCGGCGGCAGCGTCGTCATCGGCGACCATACCCATATCCAGTCGCACTGCAACATCAAGGGGTTCTTGGGCAGCACGCGCATCGGCCGCAACGTACAGATCGCCCCGCACTGTGGCTTTAGCCCCTACGAGCACGGCTTTGACAACCTGGAGGCCGGCATCCGCGAGCAGGATATCTTTTCCTCCGGCGACATTATCCTGCACGACGGCGTGTGGCTGGGCCTCCATGTGCAGGTGCTCGATGGCGTCACCATCGGCGAGGGCGCGGTGGTGGGCGCCGGCGCCGTGGTGACCAAGAGCCTGCCCGCCCACAGCGTGGCCGTGGGCGTTCCGGCGCGGGTCATCCGCCAGCGCGGTGAGGATGCACGATCTTGACGCAGATGAAGATTTCGTCACTCATTCGCGCCGTGGGATTCATAGCCGGTTCATCCTGGGCGTCTAGAATGAGATATGCACATTTGGGGAGAGGAAGGCAATGGCGCAAGCCGCGTATCGACCGCGCATCTCGGTCATCGTTCCGGTGTACAACGGCGAGCGGACCCTGGACCGCTGTCTGGGGGCGCTGTTGAACGCGCGCGCCGACGACCTGGAGGTCATCGTCGTCAATGACGGCTCGACCGATGGCACCTTGGCGCTGGCCGAAGCATGGTCTTTTCGCGACGGGCGCTGTCGGATAGTCCATCTGCCGCAGAACGCCGGCGCGGCCCAGGCCAAGAACATTGGCGCGCGGCAGGCCGGCGCCGACCTGCTCCTCTTTACCGACGCCGATATCGTCGTGTCCACCGAGGTTATCGACTTTATCCTTGAGGGTCTGGACGACGACCAGGTGCATGGGGTGGTGGGTCTGCTGGGGCAATACTGCTCCTACCATAACTTTGCCAGCCAGTTCAAGAACCTGTGGATGCACTATACCTATGCGCGGCAGCCCCGCGAGGTGGGGCTCTTTTTCACCAGCGTGGCGGCCATTCGCCGCGAGCTGTTTATGCGCGAGGGCGGCTTTGACGATCACTATCTCGGCGCCAGCATCACCGAGGATATCGAGTTCGGCCAGCGCCTGCGCGCCAAGGGTTACCGCGTGGTGCTGGACAAGCGCGCCACGGTGGAGCACCTGAAGCACTATACGGCGGCTGAGGTGCTGCGCACCGATCTGCTGCGCGCCCGTGGGCTGACGCTCACCTGGCTGCGCAACCATCTCTTGTCCGACGGCGCCGATGGCCAGGAGGCTGCGCCTCGCGCCCATTATGCCTCGGTGCCCTGGTTCTTTGGCGCCGGCGTGGGGGCTCTGGGGCTGGCCGTACTGTTCTTGCTGATCGGTCTTTTTTTCGGCAGCCCATGGCTGTGGCTGTCGTTGCTGGCGGTGCTTGGGGCCCTCGCCCTCAATCTGCCCTTTCTGGCCGCCCTGGCGCGCTGGCGAGGGCTGCGGTTCGGCGTGCAGAGCGGCGGGTTCCTGTTGCTGGATCTGTTCGCCTCGGGGCTGGGCATCGCCCTCGGGATGTTCGACGCCGTGCGAGGCCGACGATACTGAGCGATGGGCGGTACGCTATTGGTCTTGTAGATCGACGCACCTATAATAGGCGCTGCGCGCCCCCCTGGGCGTGATCGCCCCCATTGAGAAGGAGAGGCCATGGGCGCTCTGGACTATATGCACTATGCCAAACGCATCCTGTACAAGCGTGGGGCGTCGCCGCTCTATTTCGTCTATTTCGTCACCGAGCGTTGCAACGCCCAGTGTCGGCATTGCCTGCTGGGCCAGGAGCGCCGCTCCGGCGAGGGCGAGCTGACCATCGACGAGATCGAAAAGGTCTCGGCCAGCATGGGGCCGATGCTCTTTTTCACCCCCACCGGCGGTGAGCCCTTTTTGCGCCCCGACCTGCCCGAGATCGTCAGCATCTTTCGGCGCAACAACCGCGCCCTCAACGTCGGCATCCCCACCAACGGCAGCATGACCGGCAGGACGGTGCGCGCCGTGCGGACGATGCTCGACGCCAACCCGGATCTCGATCTCCATCTCGACGTCTCTATTGATGGGCTGCCCGAAC
>SKLG01000482.1 GCA_007123335.1 Anaerolineae bacterium
CAGCGCGTGCTTGAAGAGGCCGAAGTGCAGTATGCGCAGGAGTGACACCGTTCGCCTGCGAGCTTTCTCCCTCCCAAAAGTCCCCCACGGACGCCTCGCCTAACCGCAGAGCCGAGCCGGCGCTCGGCGTTCCCGGATGGGCACCCCTGGGAGCGCCGAGCGCCTGCTCGGCTCTGCCCCTTGCGCATCGCCGATTGGCGCACTCCCATCCCCACGTGCTATAATCATCCGCAGACGGTTGCGACAGCAGGCCCGAGGAGTAGAAGCATGGACACGCGCACCAACGAGGAATGGCTCGTCGCTCTGCGCGAGCCGGGCCCCGAGCGGCAGGCGGCATTGGCCGACTTGCAGCGTCTCCTCGTGCGCGGCCTGAGTTTTGCGCTGAACACCTTTGACGATGTACGCGACAGCGACCTGGACGATTTCAGCCAGGTGGCGGTGCTCAAGATCGTCGATGCCCTGGACACCTTTCGCGGCGAGAGCCGCTTTCTCACCTGGGCCACCAAGATCGCCGTGCGGGTGGCCTACACCGAGCTGCGCCGCGCTCGCTGGCGCGATGTGCCCTTGCAGACCACGGTGGACACCCCCGACGGCGAGTTTATCCCGCAGATCTATCTCTCCTCGGCGCCTGGCCCGGAGCAGGTCACCTTGCAGCGCGACGTGGTGACCGCCCTCAACCAGGCCATCGCCGAGGATCTCACCGATAAACAGCGCCAGGCCCTGGTGGCCGTGGTGCTGCAAGGGATGCCATTGGAAGAGGTGGCGCGGCGGATGGACTCTAATCGCAACGCCCTCTACAAGCTGCTCCACGACGCGCGTCAACGCCTGCGCCGCCGCCTGCTGGAGCGCGGGCTGTCGGCGGAAGAGATCCTGGACGCTTTTGCCGATGGCGAAACAGAGAATGCCAATGAAGCAGCCTTTGGTGGTAAGAGATAGGCGGCCCGCGTCGTCCGATGTGAAGGGGAGGGCTATGGGACTGGATCTGCAAAGCATCAAACAGATGTTGCTGGCTATCTTGAGCGTGCAGCCGCAGGAACTCACCTGCGACGAATGCATGGAGTTTCTCGACCGCTACGCCGAGCTGGAGCTGGCCGGCAAGGACGCCCGAAAGGCCATGCCGCTGGTGCACGGCCATCTCGCCATCTGTCGCGATTGCCGCCAAGAGTACGAAGGGCTGCTGCTGGCGGTGCGCGCGCTGGCCTGATGGCAGCCGCAGGCGCGCCGGCTCTCGCGCCCGCTCGGCCCTTGGCCCCTACCCCTCTACCGCCTGTCGCGCGGCGCGGATATTGACCGTCGGCGTCACGATGGGCGTCACACAGCCCGTCCCCAGGATGAACCGCCGCCCGCCGGTCTGTTCCAGCGCCTCTAGCGCCTCGGCGCGCACCGCTTCGGGGTTGCCGCGCACCATCGTCTCCCACTGACGCAACCCGCCGCACACCGCCCCGTCAAAGCGCTCCAACCCCTCGGCCAGGCTGGGCGGCGTCTCGCGATCGTGCCAGTTGACGGCCTGCACCGGATAGTCGCTGAGCAGGTCGAACATTACCTCGTCGCCGTGGAGGTGCAGCAGGTTGAACCAGCCCGCGCCGGCTGCCTCCAGGATCTGCAGGTCGTAGGGCCGCCCAAAGATGCGATACTCCTCCTCCGACAGCAGGGCATAAGAGGCGTGCTGCACGGCGAAAAAGACCCCCGCCATGCCAGTCTGGAGCGCCTCGCGCACAAAGGCGACGGTGGTCGCCGTGATCGTCTCCAGCGCACCCACCAGCGCCTCGGGGTGGCGGCGGATGTGCACCCCCACCTGATCGCCGCCCACCAGGTTCTTGACCTGCGACAGCGGGTTAAAGATCGTCTGGATAAAGGGCACCTCGTCGCCCACCTGCTTGCGGATCAACGCCAGGCAGTCGAGCTGGCGGCCCAGCCCGCCTTTTCGCGGATCGAGGACCTCCAGCCGCGCCCAATCGTCGGCGCTCTGGATCGGGTGTCGGACATAGTCAAAGGTGCCCTCCTCGCTGCCCAGGTAGACGTCCTCGACGCCCCACTCCTCCAGGCAATAACTGCTGCTGGGCGTCACCTTGATCACGTCAAAGTCGAACTGCTGTTGAAAGGTCACATGGGCTTCGGCCAGGGCGGCCGCGTCGCGGTCATCCACCGGCCAGTGACGCCACAGGGCGACGGCCGGCCGATCCACCGGCTCGCCGCGCACCGTGCGCTCCAGGCGTTCGCGCTTGGTCATGGTGGTCATCGGTTGCCTCCTATACGGCTTTTAGGCGCCGGGCGCCTGCTTTCAGAGTCTACGTAGGTATATTTTAGAGCGAGTATTGCTTGACAGCAAGCGCCTGCCATACTACAATATCTTTGTAGATAATAATTCTTGATAAGAAATCGGTGGTGAAGCATGTGTCCTGGCGACAAGACCCAAACGCGGCGCATCGACGAGATCCTGGAAAAGGTGCGCGCCAGCGGTGGGCGGGTGACTCCGCAGCGGGTGGCGATTATCAAGGCCGCCATCGCCAGCGACCATCCCAGCGTCGAGCAAGTCTATCAGGCGGTGCGCGTCGAGTTCCCCATGACTAGCCTGGCCACGGTGTACAAGACCCTATCCATGCTGCAAGAGATGGGCCAGGCGGTGTCGCTGGGGAGCAGCGACGACGCCCTGCACTATGATCTGCTGACCCCCGATCCCCACGCCCACGCCCTGTGCCTGCGCTGTGGACGCGTCCGCGACCTGCCCGTGTCCACCCTGCCGGACATGGTCAGCGAGGCCAGCGAGGTGGCCGATGGGTGGCGCCTGACCCGGCGGATCGACTTTTGGGGGTTGTGCGACGACTGTGCCCACGAGGCCGCCCCTGCTGAGGATCGCACCGAAAGGGCCTAGCATCAAGGGTTCCACGACGTCATGGCATGACGCCCTGACGTTTCGATGAGTGTATAGAAAAGGAGCAAGAATCATGGAACACGTAGAACAGACCCAACCGCAGAATTCGTTACCCCTGTTGAACGAGCCGGCCCCCCAGTTTGATGCGGTCACCACTCACGGTCCCAAAAAGCTGTCCGACTATGCGGGCAGGTGGCTGATCCTCTTTTCGCACCCGGCCGATTTCACGCCCGTGTGCACCACCGAGTTTCTCGCCTTTACCGAGATCTACCCCGAGCTA
Organism: Anaerolineae bacterium; assembly: GCA_007123335.1. Lineage (GTDB taxonomy): Bacteria > Chloroflexota > Anaerolineae > UBA1429 > UBA1429 > SKLG01. The sequence goes on from SKLG01000482.1 coordinate 3,153, forward strand.
GAGGCGCGCAACGTGG
>SKLG01000032.1 GCA_007123335.1 Anaerolineae bacterium
GTGGCGCGTCTCAGTCGCTCCGGCTCCTGATGGGAGGCGGCTGGACCCGCGCAGAGGCGTTCTCGGCCATCACCTCAGGTAGATATCTCCCGCGCGAGTTCCAAAAGATCCAGCCATCAGCCCCGGCATCCTCGGCGGCGCGCCGCTGCAAGAGGAGCCGTGTCTCATTATAATCGATACCGCCGATGGAATAGTGTTGCAGCCAGGGGCGAGTCAATGTCGGCGTGCGCTCTTTGCTCTTGAGCACACTGTGATAAATCACCTCATACGGATGGAGACCGGGATTATCGAACCCGAGATTGCCCGGCCCAAAGGTCGTCGGATAGAGCATAGGCGACACATAATCCATATGTGGGGCGATATCCTCCACCCGCTGGCCGATGCCCATGTCACGTGCTGGATCGACCCACACGGTCAGCCCAAAGATGTCGGCCGACAAGAAGGCGGGTGTGGGGCGGATGGCCTCGGCGATCTCGGCCGAAAAAGTTTCCATGATGGCCGTCCTGGTCTCAAAGTTTGCCTCCTGGCTGTAGACCAGGCGCAGGACCGGGCCATCAGAGGGGAAGCGTATATAATCGAGCTGAATTTCATCGGCGCCCATCGCCACCACCTCCCTGGCCAGATCGATGGTGTAGGCGCGCACCTCGGGGCGGAAGGGGTCCACCCAGTATAACCCTTCCCAGTCCTCGTATAACTCGCCGTCCTCAAACTTGGCGGCCCATTCGGGTCGATGGGTAGCCAACACATGGTCCTTGAACACCACGACACGGGCGATGACATAGATGCCGCGAGCATGACATTCGCGGATGAACTCGCGCAGATCCATCAGGCCACGCTGATAGGCGCCGATCTCTTGCGCCAGGGGTAGAGGGCTGTCCCAGGCGATACGCGCCCGATCGCTTTTGACATCCACCACGACGCTGTTCAAGACCGAATTATCGACGAGATCCAGCAGCTCGGTAATACGATCGGGCAGAGAGAGTAGACCAAAGGGCACATAGATGCCTCGCGCCTCAAACGGCTCTAGCTCCAGATCGACGACGCCCGGCCCCGTGACGGCCTCGATGCGTCGGGCATAGCCGGGCACCTTGACCATCAGGCTGGCTGCATCCAGAACGTCGTCCAGGACGTAACGTCCCTCATCGTCCGTCCAGATCATGGTGATCGGCACCGTCGGTTCGAGCCCCTCCGTGGCCAGCGGATCGTCGGTGGCATAGGCCAGCACCAGCGCCTGGGGGATGGGCTGTCCCGTCTCGATATCGCGCAGCACGCCGCTGAGCCGCGAGGACTGCAAGGCGATGCGTAGCGTCTCTTGCCCTTCATAGCGCGTCTCATGAGCGGCATAGCCGGGCTGCTGCACCGTCAACGTGCTCCCAGGCCGCACCCGTACGCTGGCCGCACCCGCCTCATCGGTCACGACGGCGCTGTCGGCGACGCTGACTTGGGCCCCGTCCAGAGGCTCATCACGGCGAGCGTCGACCACGGTGATGTTGACCTGCCAGGGCTCCAGGACAAGATCGAGCCACTCCTCCCCTGCATAGACGATGGCAGGAGTCGGCTGGTGGTCGGGGCTCTCGTATGTCACCTCCATCCCCGGCTCGACATAGGGCAGATGAAAGGCTCCCTCGGCGTCGCTTTGGGTCTCTTGCTCACCGATCGCTATCGATGCGCCGGCAACCGGACGACCGTCGCCGGGCTCTGTGATGCGCCCAGCGGCGGCGCGGGGCTCTAGAAGGATGTGCAGGGGATTCTCAATATGGCCCTGCTCACAAAAGGAAGCGGCGACATCGGCCGCCGCAAGCGTCCACGACGTATAGCCCGGCGCGCTGATGGTGAGTGGTAGCGCCTCTAACGCCTCAAGGGCAAAGCTTCCATCCGCCGTGGTGGCTTGATCCTGGCCATAGGCGATCTGCGCCCCGGTGATGACCTCACCCGTCGCTTTATCCTGTACGATGCCCGATAGGCGTCTTCGTTCCAGACGTATTTCGTACTCTTGGGCCAGAAGATTCTCGGTAATCGTGGGCTCTAGCGTGGCGCTGACAAACCCGGGCGCCGAGACGGTCACCGCAAAAGTGCCAACGCTCAAGGACCATTCAAAGCGTCCCTGCTCATCAGTGACCACTGTTCCCGTGCCGGGCACCCCCTCTGGCGCCAGTATGTGCACCTGGGCAAGAGGCAAAGGCGCGCCGGTGGCATCGTCCAGCACGGTGCCGCGCAATACGGGCGTGATGCTGCGACATCCGCCGAGCAGGATGAGCGTGAGCAGAACCAGAACCATGGAACGAGCGACGCGAATTGGTCCGAATCTATCAAACATAGGAGTCATCACCAAAGGCATATATTCGAATCTGAGCGCCAAGAGTAGCGCAAAATCGGCGTTACGTCCAATCGTCATGCTTGTTGAGGAACATGCGAGCAACACCAGACACGACGTGCTGCAAATCTGCTGATCGAGCCTGCCATCATAGCCCTCGCGAACAAACTGTTGCCCGGCTCTTGACGACGGCGATGTATATGCGGTATACTATTAGCATTATTCATATAGAGTGCATCAATCATGCGAGGGAGTAGACCATGATCAAGATCGCCTGCATCACCGATGACGGTCGCACCATCAGCCAGCATTTCGGACGCGCCCCGTACTATGCCGTACTGACGATAGATGACGGCCAGGTTGTGGCGCGGGAGGTCCGCGATAAACTTGGCCACCAGCATTTCAGCGCCCAGGAACGGCAGGAAGCGCCAGGACAGCGACATGGCACCGACGCGGCCAGCCATGACAAGCATGTAGGCATGGCGCAGGCGATTCAGGATTGCGAGGTCCTACTCTGCCGGGGCATGGGCTATGGCGCCTATCAGAGCATGCAGCAGGTCGGCATTCGCCCCGTCGTGACGAATGAGATCAAGATTGATGCCGCCGTGCAGGCCTACATCGAGGGCCGCCTGGAGGATCATCCCGAAAAGTTGCATTAGCCCGAACCCTGGTCTGGATCATACGCGCCCTATCATGGTTGCCTCACCTGTGATACAATACGTCTCGTGCGGTAGCTTCGGAGCACAGGATATGTCACAGGAGGAGCACCATCACAGCGTGTTCTTCCGGAACGTTCAGAAGCATCATCCCCTGATCGTCCGCGGAGAGGGAGTTTACCTGTA
>SKLG01000120.1 GCA_007123335.1 Anaerolineae bacterium
ATCAGCCCAACCGGCTCTTCAGCCAACAGCTCGGCGAGCGCCGCATTGACCTTGCGATCAGAGAGGGCGTTGAACTCGGTCAGCTTGAGATAGGCTACATCGCCCTCTAGCATGCGTGATTCGACGATGGGCGTCTCGATCTTGGAGCGCGTCACCGGTACGATAAAAGGTTCCTCAACGCCCTCTCGCCGCACCAACAGGCGCACGACGGTGCCCTCTGGCCCGCGAATGAGAGATACGGCCTCCAACAAACTGAGCCCCTTGATGGGCGTTTCATCCACCTCGAGGATCACATCGCCTTCGCGCAAGCCCGCCTCCAATGCGGGGCTATTGGGCAGTGGGCGCACGATGGTCAGCTCGCCCTCGATCATGTTGACCGTGGCGCCAATGCCCTCGAATGTGCCCTGGAGATCCTCGCGCATGATCCTGGCTGGCAACGGCTCGACGAAACTGGTGTGGGGATCCCCCAGACTCTGCACCATACCCGAAGCCGCGCCATAGATCATCTTGTCGCGCTCGATGGCATCAGGGTCGATGTACTCGCGCTCAAGAATATCCCAAATATTCCAAAGGAGCTCGACCTTTTGCTCCCGGTATTCCTCAACCGGCATCTCGGCAAGTTGATCGCTATCGGCGCCGCCTAGCAGAAAGGGCGCCCGTGCAGCAACAACCTGGCGCAATGCAGGGCGATATACCCATACCGTGGTCGCTCCGCCGACAAAACCCATAGCCATGAACACCATGACCAACACAATCGTCGCTACGGGGTGTATTCCCCGTTGAGGCCGATGCGGTGTTTGACTATTTGATTTTTCTCGTTGACCCTGCCTATTTACAGCTTCCAATCTATCCATTAGGCTCTTTTCCTATACTATACAGCGCCCATATCCATGCAACTTGAATCCATAGTGGATATGTCAAGATTATAGCATGCCGATTCCAGGGCGCAAACTAGCTCGGTAGAAGGTTGGCCTTGACCAATACGTGTCGCACTTTTTCCACAACGGTTGGCGCAGCATCATAGGCGGCAGCCTCGTTCATATCGGCTTCGATGGCATCTTCCGAAAAGGGGATCCACCCGGCGACCTGTAGCCCTGGCAAACCCTCGGTGATGAACTGACGATCGCGCTCGCTACGTACCTTGTTCGCTACGATCCAGACGTTGGTAATGCCCAGTTCTGTAGAAAGGGCGGCAATGTCCTGGGCCACATCGAGGCTGCGTCGTCCTGGCTCGACGATGATGAACATGATATCCACCGCCGACGCCGTGCCGCGTCCCAAGTGTTCGAGCCCAGCGACCATGTCCATGATCACGGTCTCGCGCTCGCGCAACAGCAGGTGGGTCATGAGTGCCCGCAGCATGGTATTCTCCGGGCAGGCACAACCGGCGCCGGCGCCACGGATGCTGCCCATCTGCATGAGGTGCACACCACGGTGGGCCACGGAGAAGCGGGCCGGCACGTCATCCACCCGTGGATTCAGGCTAAAGTAGCCGCCATACTCGCCGGGGCGCGCGCCGGTTCGCTCTTGGATCAGTTCCTCCATCTCGACGATGGGCACAACCTGCTCAGCCAGCTCTGATGGAAAGCCTAACGCCATGGCCAGGGTGGCGTTGGGGTCGGCATCGATAGCGTAAACGGTCTGACCTGCTTCTACCAGAAGGTAGGCGGCAACACTGCTAAACATGGTCTTGCCGACGCCGCCCTTGCCAGAAACTGCGATCTTGGCCATCTCTTGGTTGCTCCTTTTTGCATTCTATGGTCATAACGTTCGGGAGTGCCGAGTGTCCTTCCGACATGTGAAGAGGCCGAGCTGGCGCTCGGCGTTCCCAGGGGGTTCACTCGTAGCGCAGGGCTTCGACAGGGCTCACACGGGTGGCGCGCCACGCCGGATACAGGCCACCTACGGCGCCCAGTATAAGGCATACTGCCAATACTTGCCATACCACGCTGGGGGTGATGATGAACATATCACGGTAGAGGCCCACCGCCGGCATGTTGGCCATGAGGCGAATCAGCCCATACGAAGCGGTGATGCCAACAAGGCCGCTGACCAGGGTAAGCACCAGCGATTCGACGAGCACCTGCCTAAGGACGAGGTTCCGCGACCAGCCCACCGCCCGCAACACGCCGATCTCGCGGGTGCGCTCGAGGACGCTCATGATCATGGTATTCATTAGCGCGATAGCGCCGACGATGACGGTCATGGCATAGATCCCGCCGGTCGCCTGGTCCATGGACTGCATATCGGGCAGATTCTCGGTGAATTCAGAGCTCTTGGAAAAGAGCAACCGCGGATATTCGGCCGAGAGGGCGGCGATCATCTCATCGGTCTGTTCGGGGTTGCGTAACTTGACCTGCATGGCCATGACTTGATTGGGTTTGTTGAGCAGTTGCTGCGCCTCGCGAAGCTGAATGATGGCGCCATTGTCCTCCAACATATTTCCGGTTTCAACGATGCCCACTATGGTAAACGTCGTCCCTAGCATCGAGATGCGATCGCCTACCCCGCGGTTGCTGCTTTGTGCGGCGCGAAAGCCTAACAGGCACTCGCGTCGGCTCTCGATCAACCGGCCCTCGCGTAGGATTCGCGGGGATAGAGCGGGGTCGTTGCGATCTCGCGCTCCGATCATGAGCATGGGAAAGGTCGGTGTGCTGATGGCGCTAAAGATGAGGCCGGTGACATACTCGACCTCGGGCAGCGCCTCGACGCGCCGCAGTACCCGTTCCTCGACAACGCTGAGGATCGTGTCGGGTTGGTCGCGCTGTACGGCCGAGATTTCGGTAGTGGCCATCATGCTGTTAAAGGAGCGTATAGCGCCCTCGGTGATACTGCCCACCATAACCATGGCCATGATGCCGATGCCCACACCGATTAGCGTCAGCGCGGTGCGCGTGCGCTGGCGACCGAGATTGCGGACGGCCATGCCGCCAGGGATGGCGGCGATGGCGGCGATCAGATTGCCGCGCTGCCGAGCACCAGCGCGGCTCATCGCAGATTGTGAACCCCCGTCATATTGTAGGGCGACGATAGGCGGCAGACGCGCGGCCCGCCACGCAGGATAAAGGCCGCCGACCAAGCCGAGCACGACGGCGGTGGCGAAGGACTGGGCGATGAGTATGGGGGGCACGTCACCGCTGGCGTAGCCGGCCATC
>SKLG01000238.1 GCA_007123335.1 Anaerolineae bacterium
CGCCCTTCGTATTCGACTTTGGTCTTTTTAATCGTCGGCATCGCCCTATTCCTCCCTCTCCCCAGCCGCCAGCACCGCGCTCAGGATGTTGGGATAGGCACCGCAGCGGCACAGGTTGCCCGACATCTCTTGGCGTACCTCCTCCGCCGTGGGGCGGGGGTTCGCCTCCAACAGCGCCACCGCCGAAAGGATCTGCCCTGGCGTGCAAAAGCCACACTGGTAGGCGTCGTGCTCGATAAAGGCCTGCTGCACGGGATGCAGCTCCTGGCCCCTGGCCAGCCCTTCGAGGGTGCGCACCTCGCTGCCGTCGCAGTCGATGGCCAGGGTCAGGCAGCCATACACCGTCTGGCCATCGAGGATCACCGTGCAGGCGCCACAAGTGCCCATGCCGCAACCGTGCTTGGCCTCGGTGAGGCCCAGCTCCTCACGCAGCACCGAGAGCAACGTCTGGCGCGGTTCCACCTGAAGATGGGTCTCGTGTCCGTTGACATACAGCGTCAACGGCACCACTCCGGGACCGCGAAACTCTAGGGACATCTCTCTCAACCTCCTTATCGTAGGCCACTACGAACCAACATCACGCCGAGTCGTTTAGGAGTGAGAAGCAAAGGGCGAGGGACTCGCAAAGAACTCGGTCGGATCGACCGTGCCGCGACAAGAGATCCCTCGCCGAGTGGGGTGAGATGAAAGCGCAGTGACGTCGGCGCCAAACCGATGGCTGGCGCCAGTATACGCGAGTTGGGCCGGCGCTGCAACCGATACATGATCGTGCGGGATGATCTCAATCCCCTCTGGAGCGCACACTGCGCAGCGGGGTTTGGCCATCTCGGCCAGATGGGTTATCGTAATAGAGGTGCCCCTGGCATCTGGGCGGGGGCACGTGGCGCCATTCTTGTAGAAGGTGTTCCTATCATGACATCTCTGTTAGAGATCAAGCGCCTGACCACCGAGTTTCAGACCCGCGACGGCGTGGTGCACGCCGTCAACGGGATGAGCCTGGCGCTGGAGGAGGGCGAGACGCTGGCCATCGTCGGCGAGAGCGGCTGCGGCAAGAGCGTGAGCATGCTCTCGGTGTTGCGGCTGATCCCCCGACCCCCTGGGCGGATCGTGGGCGGCGAGGTCCTCTTTCAAGGGCAGAACCTGCTCACCATGAGCGAAGCGCAGATGCGCCGCATCCGCGGCCATCGCATCGCCATGATCTTTCAGGATCCCATGACCTCGCTGAACCCGGTGCTCTCCATCGGCCAGCAGATCGGCGAAGGGCTGGAGCTACACCTGGGTATGGACCGGCGCCAGGCGCGGCGGCGTAGCATCGAGCTGCTGGAGATGGTCAAGATCCCCTCGGCGGCCCAGCGCATCGACGACTATCCCCACCAGTTCTCCGGAGGGATGCGCCAGCGGGTGATGATCGCCATGGCGCTGTCGTGCAAGCCGCAGGTGCTCATCGCCGATGAGCCGACGACGGCCTTGGACGTGACCATTCAGGCGCAGATCATCGACCTGGTCAAGATCCTGCGCGACGAGCTGGGCATGGCCATCATCTGGATCACCCATGATCTGGGCATCGTCGCCGGCCTGGCCGATCGGGTGCAGATCATGTATGCCGGATATGTGGTGGAGCGGGCCGAGGTGCGCGCCTTTTACCGGCATCCACGACATCCCTACTCGCGGGGCCTGCTGGCCTCGCTGCCGAGACTGGACGCCAACAGCCAGCCCGCCGGTGGTCGCCGCTCTGAGCGCAAGCTGACGCCCATCGAGGGCCTGCCCCCCGATCTGATCACGCTACCGACGGGCTGCCCGTTTCAGGAGCGGTGCGGGCAGGTCGTCGATCGCTGCCGCCAAGAGAATCCGCCCTTGCGCGATGTGGGCGGCGCAGGATGCGCGGCCGCTCAGGTGGCCTGTTGGGTCGAGTTCGACGAGCGTGGAGGAGCGGCATGAGCGATCGGGGCAAGGTGTTGGTGCGCGTCGAGGACCTCAAGATGAGCTTCCCTATCCGCGAGGGCGTCCTCTTGAAGCGGCGCACCGGCGAGATCAAGGCCGTGGATGGCCTGACGTTCGACATCTATCGCGGCGAGACCCTCGGGTTGGTGGGGGAGAGCGGTTGCGGCAAGTCCACCGCCGGGCGAGCCATCGTGCAGCTTTGTCGCCCCACCGCCGGCCAAGTCACCTTTGAGGGCACCCCCCTCACCAAGATCCGAGGAGAGCGGCTGCGACGCATGCGCCGCAGGATGCAGATGATCTTTCAAGACCCCTACGCCTCGCTGAACCCGCGAATGACGGTAGGCAGCATCGTGGGCGAGCCGCTGGCAGTGCACAACATCCTGTCGCGCCAGGAGCGTCGCGAACGGGTGGAAGAACTGTTAGAGATCGTCGGCCTCAACCCCTATTTCATCCAGCGCTATCCCCACGAGTTCTCGGGCGGGCAGCGTCAGCGCATCGGCGTGGCTCGGGCGTTGGCCGTGCAGCCCGATTTCATCGTCTGCGACGAGCCCATCTCGGCGCTGGATGTGTCGATCCAGGCGCAGATCATCAATCTGTTGGTCGAGCTGCAAGATCGGTTCGCGCTCACCTACCTGTTCATCGCCCATGACCTATCCATGGTGCGGCACATCAGCGATCGCGTGGCGGTGATGTACCTAGGCAAGCTCGCCGAGCTGACGGATCGCGACACGCTCTACACCCACCCGCTGCACCCTTATACCCAGGCGCTGCTCTCGGCCGTGCCCGTCCCCGATCCAGAAGCGGAGGCGCGTCGCCAGCGCGTCATCCTGGAGGGCGATGTGCCCAGTCCGGCCCATCCTCCGCAGGGCTGTCGCTTTTCCACACGCTGCCCTGTGGCTGGCGAGGAATGCCGCCATGTGGAGCCAGAGTGGCGCAATGTGGGGGGCGCGGCAGGCGAGCACTGGGTGGCCTGTCATCGTGTTGGGCGGTGATCGCCGAGCTGCCGCGCCATCGGCCTCGTCGACCTCGACTCGATCCCCAGGCCAACACCACCGAGCGAACGCTTGCGATAGTCTCCCCGTTATACTACACTGGTTCTGTCAGCGAGTTCCAGAACGAGACAGGAGCGTCGAGTAGGCAGGTCGGCTGTATGCAGAAACTGCAAGGTCAAGATGAAACAGCGCATGGCCGTCGCAAAGCGTTGTACATCCG
>SKLG01000038.1 GCA_007123335.1 Anaerolineae bacterium
GAGGCGGGTCGTTGGCGCGCCTATCATCCAGAGGACGCCCCTGCGCTCACGGCTCACGCTGAGGAGGAGCGTTCGGAGAAGGATGTCGGCGGCAATGTCGCGGCTCTGCGCCAGTTGTTGCGCGAGATGGCCGCCTACCGCCGGGCCTATCAGGAGCTTCCCCCCGATGTGCTGCTTTCCCGCGAGGGATAACGGGCGTCGGGCCCGACGCTTGCATCTCGGGCGCCGACGCGCTACGATGCGGGCGTTCGCGTTGGTTCCAGCGTCATGGATATCGGTGTTCCTTCCCACGTTGAGGAGCAGAATAGATCATGTCAGACACAATCCGTATCGGGTTCATCGGCGCCGGCGGCATCGCCCGCGCCCATATGCGTCGCCTGGCCGAGATCCCCGAGGCCGAGGTGGTGGCCTTTGCCGACCCCAGCGCCGAGGCCCTGGCGCGCATGGTCGAGGATCACCCCGAGGCCGCCGACAAGCCCACCTTTGCCGACTATCGCCAGATGCTCGACGCCGTGGAGATGGACGCGGTCCAGATCCACACGCCGCACACTCAGCACTTTGAACAGGCGATGGCCGTGCTCTCCCTGGGCAAGCACCTGCTGCTGGAAAAGCCGATGGTCTGCACCGTGGCCCACGCCAAGGAGCTCATCGCGGCGGCGGATCCCGAGCTGGTGTTTGCGATCTCGTATCAGCGCCACTATCAGGGGCCCTACATCTATATCCGCGAGCAGATCCGCCAGGGCGCTCTGGGCGAGCTGCAATATGTGTCGGCGTTGCAGTCGCAGAACTGGCTGCGCAGCCAGCGCGGCAAGTGGCGGCAGTCTATGGCACTGAGCGGCGGGGGCCAGCTCAACGACTCGGGCAGCCACCTGATCGACATTCTGCTCTGGACCACGGGGCTGAGCGCCGAGAGCGTCTTTGCCCTGTTGAATCCCTATGACACCGAGGTCGATATCGACTCGAGCCTGAGCCTGCGTTTTAGCAATGGCGCTCAGGGATCCATCGCCGTCGTCGGCGATAGCCCTGTGTGGTGGGAAGAGTTCTCGGTGTGGGGCAATGAGGGCGTCTTGCTCTATCGCAACGGCGAGATCTTGCAGCGCAGCTATGCCGACGACGATCAGGTCGTGGGGATGCGGCGCGTCCCCGCCGAGGCGCTGCCGCCCGACTCGACGCCGGATCACAATTGGGTCGATGCTATTCGAGGGCGGGATACGGTGCGCGTGCCGCCCGAGTGCGGCTTGCGGGTGATCGAACTCACCGAGGCGGCCTGGCGTTCGGCTGAGCTGGGACGACCGGTCCAAGTCGCCGAACTGGGCTGAGGCAGAAGGAGGACGGAGACGATGTATACACTCACCAACGACCAGCTCACGGTGTCGATCCTCGATCCCAAGGCCGATGTGGAGCGCTTTGGCACGCGCTACTGCACGGCAGGGTACATCTTTCAGGTGACTGATGAGGATCTAGGGCCGTTGCTCTCGGGGCCAACCTATCCGGACAGCTTTAACACCTTTGATGGCCAGGGGATCCCCGATGCCTTTAACCTGAGCCCGCTGTACGAGCCGGGGGACGCACAGGGTGCAACGCCGGCCACGGCGTTGATCATCGGTATCGGCTTGTGTGATCTACAGGCGAATCGTGTCCTCGAGTTCTGTGACTGGCAGATCGGCGAGGCGGATACAGGGCTGCGTTTTGCCACCAGCCAGGCCTTTGCCGGTTGGGCGCTGGATCTGGAGCGGCATGTTGGGTTGCTCGGGCGCACGGTGCGCTCGACAACGCGGCTGCGCAACACCGGGAAGAAGCCGATCCCCGTCCGCTGGTTCCCGCACCCGTTCTATCCGCAGCCCGAGGGGGACGAACTCTGCCGGTTCAATATCGCAGTGGGATTCCCCGCGAATCCAGGCTATCGCCTGGCGGAGAATGGCTTTGTCGTGCGGCAGGGATGGCCCTGGGAAAAGGGCTATTATCAGGCTCTCGACCACGATGCGCATAGCAACCTGGTGGTGTTGCAGCGCCATCCTGCGCTCGGCCTCGTCGCCGCGACGTGCAGCTATGTGCCGGCGCTGTTTCCTATCTGGGGCAACCCACGGACCTTTTCCTGGGAGCCCTTTTACGAGCGCACCCTGGCGGCCGGCCAGCAGGCGGAATGGTCCATCGACTATCACTTTTAGGTTGGTGAACAGCGAGACGCCGGGCAAGCAAAAGTCGCTTGCCCGGCGTCTGCTCATGTATGGCGCAATGATGTGTCGCGTTCAGGCCAGCTTCTCGCGGACTCGCTCGTTGTGGCAGGCCACGCCCTCACCTTCCTCGCGGGGGCGGCACTGATCGCAGGAGACACAGGCGACGGCGTCGGCTATGCCCTGTTCCAGGCGCCGCACGAGGTTGGGCTCGGCGATAAAGGGCCGGCAGAGGCTGATGATGTCGACGACTCCTGAATCGACGAGCTCCTCCATGACCTCCCGCGAGCGGATCCAGGATACCAGCGCCAGCGGGAAATCGGGTCCTACCTCGCGGCGCACCGCCTCGGCCAAGGGGAGATAGCGGGCCTCGCGGGGCTTATCCAGTTCCTCGGGGATATAGAGGCCGTGGCTGATCTCGATGCAGTCGATGCCGATCTCGGTGCAGACGTGGGCCGCGCGGGCGCCCAACTCGGCGGTCAAGCCGCTGTACGCCTTGCCCGCCACGCCGAGCTTGATCCACACCGGATAGTCGTCGCCCACCTGGCGACGCACCGAGGCGGCGACGGCGCGCAAAAAGGCGTGGCGGCCATCCTCCGCTGAGGGCCCCCATTCGTCGTCCCGCTGGTTCGTATAGGGCGTCAGGAACTGGCTAACCAGATAGCCGTGAGCGCCGTGGATCTGTACGCCATCAAAGCCCGCCTCTTGAGCGCGGCGCGCCGCCTGGCCAAAGGACTCGATGACGCGCAGGATCTCGTCGTGGGTCATGGCGCGGGGGTTGGCCGTATTGGTGGTGGCCACGCCCGACGGGGAGATGGGATCGGGCGTGGTCGCCTGATCGACGTTGGAGCCGCCATGGTTGATCTGTATCATCACCTTGGCGCCGGCTGCCTGGGCCGGTTGGATCGTCTGCGTCCATGCCGGGATGAGGGCGTCGCTGGCGATGGCCGTCATGTGGTCGTTGGTGCGCCCGGA
>SKLG01000382.1 GCA_007123335.1 Anaerolineae bacterium
AAATGGCCGACCACGTACGAATGGACGGCGCATATCCAGGCGCAAGAGACCGGCGCGTATGCCATGCTTTCGGCATGGCGCAGAACCCAGGTATAAAGGAAGATACCATGCACATTCTCGATGCACAGCGCGAAATGCGCTCCGCCTTTTTGGGCGGGTTTGTCGGGCAAGCGGTTTCTGGTATCATCTGGCTCGTCGCCGCCGCCCTCGGGACCTGGGTCTCGTCAGGGTATGCCATGGCCATGCTATTCTTTGGCAGCATGGCCATCTTCCCACTTACTCAAGCGGGGGTGCGCCTGCTGGGACGGCCCGGCAAGGTCAGCCCTGAGAATGGGTTGTGGGCGCTCGGTTCGCAGGTGGCTTTTACCGTACCCCTCAATTTTCTGTTGGTGGGCGCGGCCACCCTCTATCAAGAGGCCTGGTTCTTTCCGGCGGCGATGATCGTGGTCGGTTCGCACTATTTGCCCTTTATCACGCTGTATGGGATCAAGATGTTCGGTGTGCTCGCCGCGCTGCTGGTGATTGCCGGCGCGGGACTCGCCCTCTATGGCCCGCCAATCTTTAGCCTGGGCGGCTGGCTGACCGGCGCGCTCTTGATAGCGTTTGCCTTTGCCGGGCGTGCGGCGGTGCTAAGAGAGGAACGCACCGGTGGGTGAACGCCGAAAAGCAACGCTGCCCGATCTGGTAGGTCTGTTGGGGGCTGTACTGTGTGGGCGCTGACCATCTTTCTCAGGCAGACGCCGGCCATTCATCATGACACCCTCCGCTTTCTATTGGGCATCGCCCCCAATTTTGGCGTGGGGTTATTGTTACCCATGCTGCTCGTCAACGTCTATCCCGTTCTATTCAAAAAAGAAATAAGCTATAGACTATTTCTTTACGGTCTAGGCATGATTTTTCTGGCACTATTTCTCTCAGAAGTCTTGCACGTGCTTTTATCGGACAGTGGATTTGACATTTTCGATCTGCTCGCGAGCTTGGCGGCTTTGAGCATGATGGCCTGGCTGTACCAAAAACTGAACGGATGAACCCCTGGCAATCTGAGGGTTTGACCCATACGAGGTGGAAGATGAAGCATCGCACGATCGCCTATTACTGCATCGTGGTGGGGGCGTTGATGGCCATTCAGTGGCTCTTTTTCCTGGCGACAGGCAACGTCCCCGAGTTAGAGACCGAACCGCTCGCCATCGTCTTTCATCTCGTAGCCGAGTTGGCAACCGCCACTGCGCTGATCCTCGCTGGCGTTGGTCTGCTGCGGCGCGTGGGTTGGGCGTTGCCCGTCAGTTTGGTGGCGCTGGGAATGCTGCTTTACACCGTCATCAACAGCGCCGGCTACTTTGCCGAGCAGGGCGTGTGGGCCATGGTGGCGATGTTTGGCGTCTTGCTGATCCTCACATTGTTGGCGATTCGGAGATTGTTTGCGGCCAGGGAAGATAACTGGTAAGATAGATTGTTTCCCCAAGACTCATAAATGCGGCAATAATCGTGCTGGGAGCGCACTATTTGCCCTCTATGATCTTGTGCGGGATAGGGCTGTTCGGCGCGTCCGCAGCAGGGCTCGCGATCGGCGACCTAGGCTCGCTGTATAGGTTGTACTGCGAGAGGAACCTGGAAAATCGACATGAAAACAAAAGGAAACCGGAAAGCGGGCTGCTTGCGCAGGGCGCTGCTCTTTGTCATCTTGCCACTGTTCTCGTTGGTGGTTGTTGGGGTAGCGGTTCTGGCGCTGATTCGGCGCAGTCCGGCACAGCGCGAGAGCCTGTATCTGACCATGGCGGACGGCACCGGAATCGCGGCCGATGTATGGTTGCCCGCTAACCTAAAGCCGGGGCAGGAGGCGCCCACGATTCTGCGCGCGGTGCGCTATTGGCGCGGCTATCAGCCCGGTCCAGTAGCCCCCATCGTTCGTTTGTTGGGGCTCATGGACATGGACGCCGAGCATACCCGATGGGCTGAACATGGTTATGCGTTTGTCACGGTGGATGTGCGGGGTAGCGGCGCCTCGTTTGGGCAATGGTACATCCCGTGGTCACAGCAGGAGATCGCTGACCTGGGTGAGGTTGTGGATTGGATCGTGGCCCAGCCGTGGTCCAATGGCCGGGTGGGAACGTATGGCGTTTCTTACGATGGCAACACGGCTGAGATGATCGCCACCCTTGACCATCCCGCCGTCCAGGCCATTGTCACGCAATACTCGGATTTCGATGTCTACCCCTTCTTGCTGAGACCCGGCGGTGTTTATAGTCAGTGGTTTCTCGAGTCGTGGCACGACTTTACCCGACGACTCGACGCGAATGACGTGTGTGTTCTGGCCGAGGCAGTCGGAGAGACGTGCGATAACATCCAAAATGTCATTGTCGGGGTCAGGCCCGTTGACGATGACCGCGACGGTGTTCAGCTTGCCGCAGCCATCGCCAGCCGCACGGCAGTGGATTTGAGTCAGATTGGGCAGCAGCTCGAATATCGCGACGATGAATGGGGCACGACCGGCAAGACCCTCGGCGACGTATCCCCCTATAGCGCCCAAACAGCTATCGAGAGGTCTGGCGTGCCCATATATGTGTGGGCAAGCTTTATGGATTTCGCCTCTGCGGAGGGCGCACTGAGCCGTTACCTTACCTTCAGCAACCCGCAAAAGCTCGTCATCGGCCCGTGGAACCACAGCGGCAGCGAACACGCTGATCCCTTCTTGCCCCCAGACACGCCGACAGACCCTTCACCGGAGCAGCAGTTCCAGATGGTGATAGACTTTTTCGATGCCTACCTCAAAGACGAGCCCGCTGCCGAACCAACCTGGGAGATCACCTATTACACGCTAGGCGAAGGCGCCTGGAAGACGACCCAGACCTGGCCGCCGGCCGGCTTTGACTCCACGCGCTGGTATTTCGGCCCAGATGGTGCTCTGACGACCGAGCCCCCCACCGCCGAGTCTGGTGCAGACGAATACACGGTGGACTGGACGGCCACGACCGGCGATTTCACCCGCTGGCATACGCCGCTGTTCATGGCCGATGTGATCTATCCCAACCGGGCGGAGGAGGGCGAGAAGCTGCTCACCTACACCAGCCCCCCGCTAGAGACGGATATGGAGATTACCGGCAGTCCCATCGTTACGCTCTATGTTGCGTCCACCGAGGAGGATGGCGC
>SKLG01000266.1 GCA_007123335.1 Anaerolineae bacterium
AGCGTGAAAATCGAGGTGGATAGCATAGTGACGATAGAACCTCATCCCAGCGACCTCACGAATGCTTATTCTGAGCCCTTGAGCGTTCGATCCTTTGATCATGAGCGTGGCCGGCCCTGCTGGTTGCGGCAGATCATAGAAAGCCTCTTCCCCGCCGTGGCTATCGTGTTGGCTGTGAATCTTTTGCTCGCCCAGCCGCGAATCGTCCACGGGCAAAGCATGGAGCCCAGCCTTCACGAATATGAGCGCGTGATCATCGATCTCCTTGTGTATCGGTTTCGTCCGCCGCGACGTGGCGAGATCATCATTCTTGATATGCCCACGCGCAACGTTGGGCCACCGCTGATCAAGCGCGTTATTGGATTGCCCGGCGACTTTGTGGAGATCAAGGACGGCGGCGTGTACGTCAATGGCTACCTGCTGAATGAGCCTTATCTGAATCAGCTCACTCCGGGTAACATGGCGGCCCACCTGGTGCCAGAGTTGCACTTCTTTGTCCTCGGCGACAATCGCGGCTCCAGCAACGACTCGCGCTACTTTGGCATGGTTCCCTACGAAAATATTCGCGGTCGTGCGTGGTTGCGATATTGGCCTCTCCAAGGCCTGGGCTCGTTCAAGCCCGAGCTTACGTACGCCCAAGGTCATTGATGATCGAACGCGCCATCCTGGTCCTTCTTTTTCTAAGCCAGGGCTTTCCGGTGACCAAGTTTGGCCCCTGTTGGGTCCCGCCCAAAGGTTGGGAACATTCTGCCCTCTTGATGCGTCTCTGCCAGTAGGATAAATGGCTGCGCCTGCATAGCAGAGAGGCGAAATGCGATGAGGACGATCTGGTTTTCCTTGGGGTTCGTCGTAGCACTGGTGGTCATCGGCGTCATGGCGCTGATGCCGCTGATGCGTCCACAAGCAAGCGATCCCTGGCCTCCCTGGCCGACGGTGGTGCTACAACCTACGACACCCCCGGCGACGCCCGTTCCTCATGCCACCGCTACGCCTCAGCCGGCGCGTTCTGGGCTCACCTGGCAGCGGATAGCGCCTTTTACCGGGCGTTGCGATCGGCTGATCGTCGATGAAGGACACACCGTGCACTATGCCCCGTGTGATCAAGGCACCCGGGTGGCTTACTTGACCCAGGCAGAGCTCGACGCCTATCTTGTCCATGTGCAGCGGCTCGCATCTTTTGCCTATGCTGTGCAGGACTCGGCGCCTACCGAGCATGCCACGGTGCAACTTGCCTTCAGCGGCTTGGGCCACGAACAGGTGACCCTTGCTGAACAGACTGAACTGGCCGCTTGGGCCAAAGGGGTGTACGAGCGAGTGCTAGAGCAAGAGCGTCGCAGCGATTTGGTCGCGGCGGCGCGACTCGATCTGGCCGGACGGCGTGGCTTGGCTATCGAGTCGATCGCCGTCGTGTCACTCGACGCCGTGATCTGGCCCGACGCGTGCTTGGGCATCGTCTCTGAAGGCTTGTTTTGTGCCCAGGTCAAGACGCCGGGCTATCGCATCGTCTTGAGCGCCGGCGATATCCTCCATGAATATCGCGCCGATGGGCATGGCTTGTTGCGCTACGTTCCCAAGCCTCTGCCCTGATCAGACACGCCTAGACGGGTTGGACGACAATGTCCGGGCCGAGGATGCCCACGTAAGCGCCCTCGTCGATCAGCTCTTGTGCATCGGCGTGGGCGATGAGCCATTTGTTCACGCCAAACAGGAGCTGGCTCTCGCCAGTTGGCTCTGGCGCAAAAGGCAGTGGCTCGTTGGTGCCTTTGGGCAGGTAAACCAGGGTGGCGAACCCATCACCCGCACGCGCGTGGACGGGCGCAAAATGCAGACACCAGGGGTGAAACTCGATGACGGCGCCAACTGGAGCGAGGAATGCCTGCACCTCGCTGGTGTCATAGCAGATCTCTGGGTCTGTGTCGGATATGACAATGTCATCGATAATGCCGACCAGCAATATAACATCGGTCAGGCAGACAAGAACCTCGCTGCTTTTGTGGAATTCCAGGGCGCCCATGCGCACGTTGCGTCCATAGCACCAACCTACCTGCACCGGCAGACCGCCAAATATCTGTTGGGCGATGCGCGTGTTGAGCATGGAAGGGGCCTCTAGCGCCGCCACCGAGGGCTCGTACACCACCGCATCGGGCAGGTCGGGAAGGCTGGCGCTCGCCCTCGCGAGCATCTCTCCGGCATCATACATCGTCAGCAGGCGACCATAGAAGCTGAACTCGTCGTCGTTGACGGACTGTAGATCCAGGGCAGGGTTCGCCTGCTCAAGCTTGCGTAATAGATCATCCATGGGAACCCTCCTCAAAAGGACAAGATGGCCGGAGAGGCTACTTCTCCGGTGCAATAATCGTCAGCGCACCCAAATATGCGGCGGTTCATCGGTCACCTCGCCGATAATCCACGCGGAATGCCCCAACTCCTGGTAGCGGTCGATATAGGTCGCAGCGTGGGCCGGGGGCAGCGAGAGCAATAGCCCCCCCGACGTCTCGGGGCAGAAGGTAAGCAGTTGCATCTCGTATTCCAGTCGAGCGTCAAAGGTCACCTGTACGCCATAGTCGGCCATGTTTGCGTTGGCCATAGCAGGGAAGAGCAGGTCGTCGGCATATCCTTTCGCGCCGGGTTGGAAGGGGAGCGCGTCAAACGAGAGACGCAGCCCGACTCCGCTGCGCTCTGCGACCTCCCACCCATGGCCGAGGAGGCCAAATCCGGTGATGTCGGTCACGGCGTGAGGTGGGGCGCCGGGTAGCGAGACCTCTTGCAGCGTGATGGCGGCATCCTTATTCAAGTTTTTCATCCAACTCACGGCGGTGGCGATGTGCTTCGGATCGGCCACATCAGCCTTGAACGCCGTGGTGATGATGCCTGAGCCAAGAGGCTTGGTCAGGATGAGCTGATCGCCGGGGCGCGCCCCGGCTTTGGTGCCTATCTGCTTGGGATGCACCTGACCCAGCACCGCCAGCCCGAACTTGGGCTCGTCATCGTCGATGGTGTGCCCACCGGCGATGATGGCGCCCGCTTCCTTGACCTTTTCCGCGCTGCCACGCAGAATGCTGGCGATGATCTCCTCAGGCAGATCGGCAGGGAATGCGGCCAGGTTGATCGCCAGGAAGGGCTGTCCGCCCATGGCGTACAC
>SKLG01000326.1 GCA_007123335.1 Anaerolineae bacterium
GCCGCCTGGCCGAGGCCGAGGCGCGCATCCACGGCACCACCATCGACGAGGTGCACTTTCACGAGATCGGCGCGGTGGATTCGCTCATCGACATCGTCGGCTTTTGCGCCGGGCTGCGCCGTCTGGGCGTCGAGGCGGTGTACGCCTCACCGCTGCCGTTGGGCAGCGGCACGATCCGCACCCAACATGGGCTGCTGCCGGTGCCGGTGCCGGCCACACTGGCGCTGCTGGCCGAGGTCGGCGCGCCGACCATCCCCAGCGAGGCCCAGGGCGAGCTGGTGACGCCCACCGGCGCGGCGCTGCTCACCACGCTGGCGACCTTTGGCCGGCCGGCGATGCGCGTCCACGCCGTCGGCTATGGCCTGGGCACCAAGACGTTTCCCTGGGCCAACATCGTCCGCGCCTGGCTGGGCGAGGCCATCGAGGCGCAGGTAGGCCGGGGACCGATCCAACCCCATGATCATGCACATGACCGTGGCCATAGTCATGATCACGAGCCCCACGGACACGATCACGACCATGGTCATGGCCATGACCACGAGCACGGCCATGAGCACGAACACGACGCCGGCCACGAGCATGCCGCTCATGGGAGCGCCTCAGCCGATGTCCATGACACCGCGTCGCATGGGGTTACATGACGCCGGCTAACGTTGGGTTTTGGAGACCCGCTGTGTAGAGCGGGTTATCGATTACCGATGGCGGGCGAGAGCCGCCCGGCAAGAGGGTTGTAGAACAGCCGCACCACAGGAAAGGGGAGATGGTCATGAAAGGGTTACGCATCGTCAACGTCATCGCCTTGCTGCTCATGTTGGTGGTCAACACGCTGGCCTCGGTCACCGAGGTCATCGGCGGACAGCTCACGTCCACGGTTTCGGACAACAACCCGACGCTATTCACTCCTGCGGGCTATGTATTCAGCATCTGGAGCGTCATCTATATCGGGTTGATCGCTTTTGCGATCTTTCAGCTCCGCAACACCCGGGATGCCGAGTTTGTGCGGGAGCGCATCGGACCTTGGTTCGCCATCAATGCGGTGCTGAACGTAGCCTGGCTCTTTTTCTGGGGCTATGAGCTATTTTTGATCTCGGTGGTGGTCATGCTTGGGCTGCTTGCCACCCTCATCGTCATCTACGAGCGGCTGCGGATCGGGCGGGTGCCCGCCAACAGCCCGGATAGCGGCAAGCTGGCCACATGGACAGTGCGCGTGCCCATGAGCATCTACACCGGGTGGATCTCGGTCGCCACCATCGCCAATATCGCGATCGCCCTGACCAATGCGGGCTGGCAAGGCGGCGCCCTGGGGCCACGCTTTTGGACCGTCGTCGTGTTGTTGGTGGGAACGGCTCTCGGACTGTTGGCCGCATACCTCCGGCGCGACGTGGCCTTTGCTCTGGTGGTCGTCTGGGCGTTCATCGGTATCGCTGTGGCGCGCCCCGATGAGATCCTCATTGTCGTGGTAGCGGTCTTGGGGGCGTTGGCGGTGTTGGTAGGAGCCGCCATGAATCTGAGTAGCAGAAGCCGGCGACTAGCCTGAGCGCTCGGCGTATATCGCAAGGGGCCAGACGGCACAGGCCGCGAGCCCGACTAGTTTATGGGAGAATTCAGTGATGCAAGCCATTCGTACAACCTTGCCCCGTTTTGCGCCATCCTATGGCTATCGCAACCGCCTGCTGCGCGTCGACTTGAGCGACGGGCGCATCTGGGCCGAAGAGACCGCCCACCTGCTGCCCGATTTCCTCGGCGCCCGCGGGCTGGCGGCCAAGGTGCTGTGGGACGAGTACCCCGAGCCGGTGGACGCCTTTGATCCGCGCAACCCCTTTATGGTGGTGCCCGGCGCGCTGACCGGCGCCCGCTCGCCCTATTCGGGGCGGACCAACATCTGCGCCTTTGGCCCGCAATCGCACCCCTACACCTGGTTCACCCGGGCCAGCATCGGCGCACACTGGGGCGACGAGCTCAAAAAGGCCGGATACGACGGCATCGTCGTCACCGGCGCCAGCGAGACGCCGGTGCGCATCCTCATCCGCGATGATGTCGTCAGCATCCTGCCCGCCGACGAGCTATGGGGGCGCGACGCCCTGGAGGCGCAGGAGATGATCGCCGACGTGGACAAGGGGGTCAGGACACTGACCATCGGCCAGGCTGGCGAGACGCTCTCGCGCATCGCCACGGTGCACACCGAGTCCACCTCGGTGGCCGGCCAGGGCGGCTTTGGCGCCGTGATGGGTAGCAAGAAATTAAAGGCGATCAGCGTCAGCGGCAGCAGCGAGGTGCCCGTCGCCCATCCCGAGCGGCTGCGCGAGCTGTTCCGCGCCGTGGCCGCCGAGACCCGCGACATGCGCCGCCGCGATCTCTCGGCGATGAACGAGCAACTGGCCCAGGAAGGCGGCGGCCACGCCCGGCTCACCGCCTGCACCGCCTATTGCCCCAGCCCCTGCCGCCTCGAGGTCACCGATGTGCAGGGCTGCCAGTTCGACCGCAAATGGTCGGGGGCGCTGGCCTGCGTCAGCGGGCTGTTTCGCGGCGGCGGGCGCATGGCGCTGTACGACTGGAACGTCGGCTTTCGCGGCGCCTTCGAGCTGAACATGCACGCCAACCGCCTGGGGCTCAACCACTGGGAGATCCTGGTGGGCATTGTGCCGTGGCTGCGCAGCGCCGAGCGCGCCGGGCTGGTGAACGAGTTGAACGGTCAGCCGCTGGCCTGGAACGACATGGCCTTTTGGGTGCGCTTCCTGGATGACATGGCCTACCGTCGCGGCGACGGCGACGCCCTGGCCGAGGGCGGCGTGCGCGCCGCCGAGATGCTCAACCTGGCCCCCGAGATCATGCGTCGCTACTATACCGGGTGGGGCTACTCCGGCCACTGGGACGGCCACGCCGCCTTTGTGAACTATATCGTCTATCCCTTCTGGATCGCCAGCGCCATCCACTGGGCCATGGATACCCGCGACCCGGCCAGCAGCACCCACGGCTACATTCAGAACGTCATCTACTGGGGGCCGTTCGGCAACCAGTACAAGCGCGACGAGGCGCCCATCACCTGGGAGCACATGAAGGGCATCGGCGAGCGGGTCTATGGCCGAGCTGACACGCTGGACCCGCTGAGCGGCTATGAGGGCAAGTCGGTGCCCGC
>SKLG01000464.1 GCA_007123335.1 Anaerolineae bacterium
CCAGGCGGCGGAGGACCATTTTCGGCGGGTATTCCAGGAGGGAGCGCTGCCGCAGGAGATGCCGACCTACCCGCTGCGCGAGGCGACGCCCATCGTCGAGCTGCTCGTCTCCGCCGACCTGGCGCGAAGCAAGAGCGAGGCGCGGCGCCTTGTGGAGCAGGGCGGTGTGCGACTAGACGGCTCGACCGTGGAGAGCATCGACGAGGTGGTGCAGCCTGCCGAAGAGCCACAGATTCTGCAGGTGGGCAAACGGCGCTTCCTCAAGCTTACGTAGATGACCGCGCCAAATTGAGCCTTTTTGCGCATTGACAGGACCGCTCCAAGGACGTATACTCAAAGCACAGCAATGCAGCTCTTTTTGGGAGGTCAACGTTTGACCAGTTCAGCCTTGAAACCAAACATGGAGCGGGCGCGCCAGGGGTGACGATCTGTCCTCCCCTGGCGTTTATATTTTCTAGTCATGGCACAGGAGGTTATGCATGGACTCGGGTATGATCAGCAAGATCGAAAAGTCCAAGCGCTACGCCGACGAGCCAGAGCGTATCGAGATCCAAGAGTTCTCTGCCGTGTTCCACGGCGAGCATGCCGACCATGACGTGTCTTACCAGCGCGGGTCCTGGTCGTGCGATTGTGCCTTTTTCCGACAGCGTGGCGTGTGCAGCCACACCATGGCCCTGGAGCGGTTGCTCGATCCGATGCTATACCATCACAGGGAAGAAGAACCGGTACGATAAAAGCGATAAATACACGACCTCCCACAGGTCGACCGGATGCGGCCGGCCTGTGGGAGGTCGTGCGTTGGAGGAAAGGGAAAGGTATGCTGAGCGTTGGCGTCGATATCATCGAGGTGAAGCGCATCGCCAGGGCGGTGGAGCGCTGGGGGCCGCGCTTTTTGCGGCACGTCTACACCGAGGCCGAGGTGGCCCGCTGCCGAGGGCGCGTGCCAGAGCTGGCGGTGCGCTTTGCCGGCAAGGAGGCGATCTCGAAAGCGTTGGGCACGGGGATCAAGGGCATATCCTGGACCGAGATGGAGATCCTCTCCGACCGCCGGGGCAAGCCGACGGTCACCCTGTACGGCAAGGCGCTGGCCCGCGCCGAGGCGCTGGGCCTCGGCGAGTGGGCCATCAGCCTCTCTCACAGCGATGACCAGGCGCTGGCGTTTGTGGTGGCCCGAGAAGTACCACAGCGTTAGCCCGATGGCACGCCGCTGTCTCGCCCCTGGCATTTTGGGATTCAGGCCGATATGTTGGGAAATTGGTTGGGATAACCCTTGACATAGAACATATGTTCATTGTATAATGGGCTTGTAGAGATGCTTTACCAGACGGCCCAGTCAAGTCAAAGGGGGTTACATCGATGCCTGATCTGTCCAAGCTCAGCGAGCGCCAGCGGCGCATGTATGACATGATCCAAGAGTTCCTGCTGGAGAACAGCTATCCGCCCAGCGTGCGCCAGATCGGCGAGGCGGTGGGGATCTCTTCCACCTCGGTGGTCAGCTATAATCTGGACAAATTGGAGAAGGAAGGGCTTATTGCGCGCGACCGCGACGTGTCGCGGAGCATTCGCATCCTCGAGCAGGATGGCGACGGAGAGAATGGGCGGAGCCGGTTCCAGCCCGTGGTCAACATCCCCTTCCTGGGCGTCATCGCCGCCGGTGAGCCGTTGCTGGTGCCCGACCCCGATATGATGGATGCCGAAGAGTATGTGACCGTCTCGCCCGACCTGCTGCCCTCGCGGGCCGACGCGGCCAGGGAACTGTATGCCCTGCGCGTCAAGGGCGATTCAATGATCGACGCCCTCATCGACGACGGCGATCTGGTGATCATCCGCCGCCAGTCCACGGCCAACAACGGCGAGACCGTGGTGGCCTGGCTCAAGGACGAGCGCGAGACCACGCTCAAGAGTTTTTACCTGGAATCCGACCGGCGGCGCATCCGCCTGCAACCGCGCAACCCGACGATGGCGCCGATCTACTGCGAACCGGCCAACCTGGAGATTCAGGGCAAAGTGGTGGGCGTGGTCCGTCGCTACGACTGAGCAGAAGCCACACAGGCCAGCACCATGCGCGCCGTCGTCTCCATGTCGGCGACGGCGATCTGCTCATCGGTGGTGTGCACGGCGTGCATGCCCACGCTCATCTGCACGACGTCGATGCCGCGAGCGACAAGCACATTCGAGTCCGAGCCGCCGCCGGTGGGGGCGAGCAGCGGCTCGATGCCCACAGAGCGCACCGCCTCGCTGACCAGGCGCACGATGGGCGCATCCTCGCTGAACCGATAGCCGTCATAGCTGCGCCGCACGTCGATCTCCACCGTGGCCCCGCGAGCGGCGGCGCTCTCCTCCAGCGCCGCACTCATCGCCCTGATCTGCTTTTCCAGCTTGACGACATTGCGGCTGCGCGCCTCGCCATAGAGTTCGACGCGATCCGGGACAATGTTTGTCGCCCGACCGCCCTGGATGACGCCGATATTGGCCGTGGTCTCGTCGTCGATGCGCCCCAGAGGCATGCGGGCGATCCCCTCGGCGGCCACCTGAATAGCGCTGATCCCAGCCTCGGGGTTGCCGCCGGCGTGGGCGGCGCGGCCATGGACCACCGCCCGCCAATGATCCTGAGAGGGCGCGTGGACGACCAGGATGCCGGGAACGCCGGCCACGTCCAGCCCCAGGCCCATGGTCGCTCGAAAGCGACCCACGTCCAAAGCTTTGACGCCGCGCAAGCCCTTTTCCTCGCCGACGGTGAATAGGAGTTCTAGCGGGCGATGGTCCAGCTCCTTCTCGGCGAGCACCGCCAGCACCTCTAACAGAATGGCCACGCCGGCCTTGTCGTCGGCGCCCAGGATGGTGTCGCCGGCGCTGGCCACGATGCGGGCGTCGCCCTCGCCGCGCACCACAGGCTCCACGCCCTCGCAGGGCACCACGGTATCCATGTGCGCCGTCAACAGCAGCGGCTCGCCGACGCCGTCAACGCGGGCGATGAGGTTGCCCACCTCATCCCGCTCCACGGCGATGCCCAGGGCGCCCAGCCGGGCGGCGATGGCATCGGCGACGGCCCCTTCTTGTCCGGGTGGGCTGGGGATGCGCACCAGGTCCAGGAAGGTGGTCAACAGGCGCTCGGTGTCAATCATCATCGGCTCTA
>SKLG01000118.1 GCA_007123335.1 Anaerolineae bacterium
CCACGCCCTCGCCGACGCCGACCAACACCCCCACGCCGGCGCCGGTGACGTTGCTCTATCTTGATCCTGAGGCCAGTAGCCTCGCCCTCGGTGAGGTGCGCACCGTCGAGGTCAAGGTGGCAAATGTGACCCATCTGCACGGCATCGAGTTCCATATTGCCTACGACCCGACCATCATCGCCATTGTAGACGAGAATCCCGGCTTGCCCGGTATCCAGATCGGCTATGGAAACTTTTTGTCGCCGGTGTCTGTGGCGCAGAATGTGGTCGACTCGGTGGGAGGCGTGATCCATATGGCCTATACGCAGGGGGCCTCCGATCCACCCCAGAGCGGAGCGGGCGTGGTGGCCCGTTTTCGTGTCCGTGGCATGGGCGGCTGGGCGACCTCACTGGCGATGCACGATACCCAGTTGTTGGATGGCGCGCTGAACACCATGGCACACAGCGCAGTGGGCGGGTTTGCGGCTGTCGATTCGCGCGTGGTATCGGGCTTTGCCTTCCTGGAGGGCCGGAGCCAGCACGGCGGAATCCAGATCACCAATGGGGCCACGCTGTTGGCTACCACCAAGAACGATGGCAGCTTTGTCTTTATCTCCCCCGTACCGGTGGGCTCGACGATCGATCTCACGGCGCGGCACCCGGGTTATCTGCACGCAAACAAGTCGCTACTGATGACCGCTGAAACGATGGTGAGCGCCGGCAGCACCACATTGCTCGGCGGCGATGTCGCCGGTCCGCGCACGACGTTAGCCAGAGCCGCCGAGTGTGCGGGCGATCTCACGGTGGACGCCCCTGGCGTTGCCGATGGCCGCATCAACGTCATCGATCTGGCGTTTGTCGCCGGGCGCTTTGGCGCTGCCGAGGGCGATCTCACCTGGCAGCCCTCGCCCGACGGCTGCCATCCCGAGTGGTTTGCCCATCGTGCCGATATCAATGGAGACAGGGTGGTGAACATTCTCGACCTGGTGCGGGTCTCTGCCAACTATGGCCTCAGCGGCCCGACGGATTGGTGAGCAGGTCCGTTCCGCAACGCGGCGCTGTGCGGCATCATGCCCGCACAGCGCCTTGTGACGGGCAGAGCTTGGGAAGGGCGGGTGACGGATGAGCACAAGAAGCCGTTCGATGGATACCGACGCGGCCAATCTGACCCGGCGCTATGGCTGGCTCTTGGTCGCTTTGGTCATGGTGACGCTGTTCGCCGCCATGCTGTTTCCCGAGGGTGTGTTGAGCTCGTCACCTCGGTCCAGGCTCCGCGTCGCGGATGCCCTCGTTTGCTTTGATCCCCAGGTTGCCGAGCTTGATGTGGGCGTGACGCAGACCGTATCGCTCATGGTGTATGATGTCACCGACTTTTACGGCGTGCAGATGGAATTGCGCTTCGACCCCGCAACGATCCAGATTTTGGATGCCAATCCCGGCGAGCCTGGCGTACAGGTGGGCGTGGGGGACGTGCTTGCGCCAACCCAGACCGCCCTCGATGGATTCATGTTACAGACGGTGGACAATGACGAGGGCAGAATCGATATCCTCGCCAGTTTCGCCCAGCCCGATCCGCCCTTTTCGGGATCGGGGAGCCTCATTCACATCACCTTCCTCTCCCTCGATGGCGGAACCAGCGATTGGACGTTCGACACTCTGGTGCTGAGTAATTCCACAGGGGATAACTTTGGCGAGGTGGAGATATGCAACGGCAGTGTCGTGGTGCTTGATGGCACCTACACGCCAGAGCCTACTCCCACCCATACCGTTGCCGCTGCAGCGACCGCCACAGCGACCGCTACGGCGACGCCTACACAGACGCCGATACCCACCGCTGCCGTCGCGGTTCTGCCGCCGCGCAGCGAGTTCGATCTGGGAACGTCGGTGTCGGTGCAGGTCGTGGTGTCCGACGTCGTGAACCTCTATGGCGTCGGCTTTGAGCTCTCGTTCGATCCCAGCCTGGTGCAGGTGGTGGACGCCGACCCGGGCGAACCGGGCGTGCAAATCACCCTTGGCGATTTCCTCTCCCCCGACATAGTGGGTAGCCACGCGGTAGACAATGCGGCGGGAACTATTGATATCGCCTTTGCCCAAATGGCGCCCAGCCTTCCCGTCACCGGGACAGGCACCATCGCCATCATCGTGTTCACGGGCACCAACGCCGGCCTTGCATCGCTGACCTTTGATAGCGCCCAATTGAGCAATCCCGACGCCATCGAGATGCCGGCGGACGCATGGCATGGTGAGCTGCTGGTGGTGGACCTGACGCAACCCACCCCCACACCTACGGCGACCCCAACGCCAGATCCTGCGCCGGGGGATGGCGCTACATTGGTGGGTTTGGTATCGTTTCAGGCGCGCCCCGCACCGCCGCACATGGATTGGACAAGCCCGCTCTCGGTCACCTTGCAGATGGCGAATGGTGGCGGCGCTGATGCCACTTTTAGCCCGACGACGGATGCCACCGGCGTCTTTACCATCACCAACATTGTCCCTGGAACCTATGATATTGCCGTGCGCGATCGGAATAGCCTGTGGAATGTCCGCAACGGCTATGCGTTGACGGCGGGCATCAACCACGTCAATATGGGCACGGTGGTCGCCGGCGACGCCAACAACGACGAAATCATTGATGTGCTCGATTTCTCCATTCTGGCCAGCACCTATGCCACCTCTTTTACAGATCTCGGCTGGGATCCGCGCGCCGATTTCAACAACTCGGGCGCCATCGATATCCTTGATTTCTCGCTGCTGGCCAGCAACTTTGGCCGGTCGGGGCGGACCATCCTCGCCCCTTGATCGATGATCAGCCAGGCGTGGTGTGTCGCCTATCTTTGCTTATAGAGGATCGATGATGCGGCTTGGGTTTCCGGTGCGCGTCCTGGGCAGCCCCAATCTGCCGGCGTATGATGCTCGATCCTGGCCGGCTGGCCCCGATTTCAGCGTCGGGCTGGCCTATCTGCACGACATTATGCGCTACCTTCAGGCGCGTGATCTGCATATGTATCGGATGCACTCTCGCCTGGCGCCTAACTTGGACGCTCTTACCACGGTAGCGCGTGCCCTGTCAGATAGCGGCGCCCAGTTGGCCGCGCTGGGAAGACTGGCCCGCGAGGCGCAAATACGGCTCTCTTTCCACGCGCC
>SKLG01000319.1 GCA_007123335.1 Anaerolineae bacterium
AACGGTCAAGTCCCATCTGAGTCGTGCGCGGCGTGCCCTCGCCAAGGTACTGCGCACACGGAAGGAAAGCCATCATGCATCGCTGTAAAGAGTGTGCGCGCTTGCTCCCCGAGTTTATCGCTCACCAGGCCACCTGCGACGACACCCTGCCGGAGCGCTATCGACGGGTGGCCGAGCACCTGCGCGAGTGCCCCTCCTGCCGCGCCCTGGCCGACGAGTTGTGGGTGGTAGAGTCGGCCCTGCGCCAACAGCCCCGAGTGTGGCCCGCGCCGACGCTCCACGCCCGGATCATGCGCCGGGTGGAGGCGTCCTCGCCCGTGGAGACAGAAAGCTGGGAGCTGTTGCCTCGCGGCATCTGGATTCCGGCGGCAATCTTTTGCCTCGTCCTTTGTATCGCCTTGCTGGCCACGCCCTCCTATCTCTATTCCGGCCCGGTCGCCGGCGAGCTAGAGCCCACCATCGGCTATTGGCCCGAGGGCCTGATCCAACTGGGCAACGAGATGCTGGTGCAGTTCCAGGATCAAAGCTTTTGGATCGCCTGGACCGCGCTGTTCGCCCTTCTCACCGCGCTAGGCGTGCGCTTGACGGTCTTGAACTGGAGGGAGGAGCATGCCCAGGGCCTCCAGCATCTGGAGCACCTGGTGATGGACAAGGCCTCTCGCCTGTGGAATAGCGCGCGCCGCGCCCACTAGAGCGCTCTCGGCAACCCTACATTCCGCTCTTTCGGAGCGGACCCCTTTTTGACACCACACCAGGTCGTGCCTATAATGGCATGGTTGAGTGGGCAGTTGTGCCCATACATAATCCATGTGAACAAACAGGGGGGACAGGCGTGACGAGAATTATCGTGGAACAAGGAGAATCCTTTGAGGGCGTCCTGCGCCGCTTTAAAAAGGCCGTGCAGGAGGACCGTATCCTCTCAGAGGTGCGCCGGCGTCGCTTCTATGAGAAGCCGAGCCAGCAGCGCAAGCGCAAAAAGGCGGCCAAGATGCGCAAGAGCCGCCGCACCACCTACAAAGATTTGATGCGCAAGTACTAGGCGTGGTGTCAGGGCGCCCAGGCGTCTTAACGCAATCGCACAAAAAGGCGCGGATCGTACACTATTGGACCCGCGATGTCGTTAAAGGGAGGAAGCATGGACCTGAAAGAGCGCCTGATGGAGGATCTCAAGCAGGCCATGCGCGCCCAGGATACACGGCGTCGCGACACGATCCGCATGGTGCGCTCGGCCATCAAGAACGCCGAGATCGAGACGCAGGGCGAGGCCGATGACGCCAAGGTTATCGAGATCTTGGCGCGAGAGGTGCGCATGCGCGAAGAGGCACTGCTGCTCTTTCGCCAGGGCAACCGCGACGATCTCGTCGCCAAGACAGAGGCCGAGATAGCCATCCTTCAAGAGTATATGCCGCGCCAGCTCGACGAGGCCGAGATCCGTGAGGCGGTCCAGGGCGTCGTCGACGAGTTGGGCGCCAATGATATGCGCGATCTGGGCGCCGTGATGCAAAAAGCCATGTCCGAGCTCAAGGGCAGGGCCGATGGGCGCATGGTGAACCAGATCGCTCGCGAGATCCTCAGCTCATGAATACCCCTTTTGTTTCGCCGGCGTTCCATGATGACGCCGGCTTTATGCCGCTGATTTGACCATGAGCAACCGGCCTTTGGGCAACAGCGCTGCCGAGGTTCCCGGCAGCGCCGGATCTACCACCGCCGCGATTGGCGACGGTGGTGGCCGCGCGGATCGCCCCCAGGATAGCCCTTTGCGACAGGCTGTGCGCGCGATCCTTCTCGCGCTGTTCCTGTGGGTATCCTGGAGCGCCCTCTATATTTTCTACACCTCTCCAGACCACGTCGCCGTGCAGATCGGCGATGTGTCCCCGCGCAATATCCGCGCGCCCCGGCAGATCATCTATGTCAGCGAGCTCAAGACCCGTGAGGCTCGCGACCTGGCAGCGGCCAGGATCCCCGATGTCTATGTCGGTCCCGACATGCAGATCGCCCGCCAGCAGGTCAATCACCTCTACCGAGTGCTCCAAGATATCGAGGACATCCTTGAGGATGCGTCCATCGGGCGCGAGGCCAAAGCAGAGCTTTTGCGAACGCTCCCCGACATGGAGATGTCCGAGCCCGCTATCGCCAGCATCCTGAACATGGATATGAGAGAATGGCAGGGGACTGCCTTTGAGGCGGGTCGCGTGCTCGACGCCATCATGCGCGAGGAGATACGCCCCAACCAGGTCGCCGACGCCAGGCGGCGCGTGCAGCGCCTGACCACCTATGCGCTGACGGATGACCAACGCCTGGTGGTCTATGCCCTCAGCCAGGAGATGATCGCGCCCAACACCTTTCTCGACGCCGAGCAGACGGCGTCGCGCCGACAGGAGGCCCGCGACGCCATCCAGCCCGTGACCTGGACCATCCGCCAGGGAGAATCGATCTTGCGCGAGGGCGAGATCGTCACCGAGCTGGCCTACGAAAAGCTCCAGGTCCTCGATCTGCTGGACACCGACCTCAATCTCCAGGAGGCCATCGGCACCGCGCTCCTCTTTCTCGTGATCGTCATGGTCATTGCCATCTATGTGGTGCGCGGGCATCCCCTGCTCCTGGGCCGACCGCGCCGGCAGTTGTTGGTGGTGCTCACCCTGTTCACCGTGGTCGCGCTGGCGCACCTGACCATTCCCGGGCACACGTTACTGCCCTATCTCTTTCCCGCTGCCGCCGCTGTGATGGTGGTGGCCGTCCTGGTCGACGTTCAACTGGCCATGTTGGTGGCGGTGATCAGCGCCTTTATCGTCGGCTATAACGCCGGGGGTTCGCTAGAGCTGACCCTCTATGTGCTCGCCGGGAGCGTGGTGGGCGGGTTGGTCGTCTGGCGCATGGAGAATCTCGGCGCCTTTGTGCGCTGTGCCCTCTATATGGCCATCACCCATGTGGCCATCATCCTGGCCTTTCGCCTGCAAACGTTCGACGTCGACGCCGTCGGGCTGCTTCAGCTCATCGCCGCCGGCGTGGGCAACGCCATCTTTTCCGCCAGCCTGACCTTTGTGGCCTATGCCTTTATCGGGCGGATCTTTGGCATCGCCACCTCTTTGCAGCTCTTTGAGCTGGCCCGGCCCACCCAT
>SKLG01000197.1 GCA_007123335.1 Anaerolineae bacterium
CCCGCCACAATCCTCGAAAGCCGATCCCGCTGGCAGAGCTCAAAGCAAACGTCCAAGCCGCCCATAGCCGAGTGCGGGCGTTCTACGCCGGCAAAGACGAGGATGTGCTGGGCAACATCCCATTATACGATCCGGCCATCGGCGTCCTCAACCTGATCACGGCGCTCAAGGTGGGGACCGATCACGATCGGTTGCACTATGACGATGTGCAGGAGATGGCGGCCTCTTTCAAAGCTAGTGGCTTTGAGGATCGCGGAGATTGACGTTGGCGAACAAGTCTGATCTTGCGGTGTTCATCACCACCGGCGAGTCTTCCTGCAACGAGTGCGGCGAGATGCTCGGCCACCATGCTTGGATCACGCTGGTGGAGGGCAAGGGCGCCCTGTGTCTGGCCTGTGCGGACCTGGACCACCTACTCTTTCTCGCGGCTGGCAATGCGGCCCTGACCCGCCGCGCGCGCAAGCACTCTACCCTCTGCGCGGTCGTCCTCCGTTGGAGTCGGGCGCGGAAACGCTACGAGCGCCAGGGGCTGTTGGTCGAAAGAGAGGCGTTGGAGCGAGCCGAAGAGGAGTGCCTGGCCGACGAGGACGCTCGCGCGCGGCGGCGAGAACGGGCGGCTGCACGCCGGGAGGAGCTGGACCAGCAGTACATCGAAGCGTTCGCCGGCCGCGTGCGCGCTCTCTATCCGCGCTGTCCACCGGGCAGGGAGATGGCCATCGCCGAACACGCCTGCCGCAAGTACAGCGGTCGCGTGGGTCGCTCGGCTGCTGCCAAGAGCTATGATGAGCAAGCCATCCGGCTGGCGGTGGTGGCCCACATTCGACATACAGAGACACCCTACGACAAGCTTCTGTCGAGGGGCCATGACCGCTGGGAAGCGCGCGCTCAAGTAGAGGAGATGGTGGAGCGGGTTATGGCGATGTGGACATAGTAGGTAAGACAAGGAGCTAAATGAGTTTGACTTGGCTCCCTACCCGACGTAACCTCTATATACAGGTGCTTTGGCGACTTGGTAACGTTCCAGAGTGAGATCCAGATAGCAGCGGGCGTAGAGTTCGCTTGTGTGGAGGGCACAACCATGCAAACTCTGCCAACTTGGCGCGGCAGGAGCAAGTTCTCCTACGAGGGGGCGGTTTCGACGGGCACGCGGATTCACTATGGGAGCAAATGGCAGGCTTGGGTCTCCAGAGAGGACTATGCAGCCCTCACGGGTCATTTTCACGGCAAGACGGTGAAGATGGGCACATCTCGCACCGACCCTCAAGAGGGTAGTGTCGGTGAATGGCTGCAAGAGCACGTAACTCCGGTGGCAATCGCTTCGTACGTTGGGCCTATCCTGCTTGCGGAAGGCTATGCTGAGCGAGTGCCCGGCGACCTAACGCAGATTCGTATCATAAAGACGATCGATTGAGCCTGAGTTCGAAAAGCCACGACGCCGCGGACAACAGCCCGTGGCGCGGCCCAAGTGTTTGGATGCCCGACAGCCAGAGGATAGAGCGATCCGTCAGACCTATTACAAGGCGGAGGGGGTGGGATTCGAACCCACGGTGACGCAAGCGCCACAACGGTTTTCGAGACCGCCCCGATCGGCCACTCTGGCACCCCTCCGTATCGTCGGATATAGACTAGACGTCCTTGCCCTCGCGCAACGTGCGGAAAAAGGCCTGCATCGTCTCGCGCACCTCGTCGGCCAGCACCCCCGACGTGACCCGCAGCGTGTGGTTCAGCCACGGCGAGCGCACCAGATCATACACCGAGCCGGCCGCCCCCGTCTTTTCATCGCGCACCGCAAAGACCAGGCGCTCGATGCGGGCGTTGACCATCGCCCCGGCGCACATGCAGCAGGGCTCCAGGGTGCAATAGAGGGTGCAGCCCAAGAGCCGCCACCCGCCGCGAAACGCCGCCGCCTCGCGCAGGGCCAGGATCTCGGCGTGGGCCGTGGGATCCTTGAGCGTCTCCTTGCGGTTGCGTCCCCGGCCGATGATCTGCCCCTGCCACACCACGACTGCCCCGACAGGGATCTCTCCCTCCTGGGCTGCCGCGCGGGCCTCGGCCAGCGCTTCTTGCATCCAACGCGCATCGTCCATATCCTGTAGCAGTATAGCATAGAACGGTTCGTTGGCCAAAGAAAATGGCGGCGCAGCGGTGCAGCGCCGCTCGCGAAACAGGAGTGAACCCATGCGCACCGTTATTCTCACCCTCACCGACATGGCCCATGGCGGCGACGCCGTGGGACGCCATAAGGGCCGGGTGGTCTTTGTGCCGCTGGGCATCCCCGGCGAGAGGGTACGGGCCGAGATCCGCGAGCGTCGCCGCAACGTGTGGCGCGGGCATCTGCTGGAGGTGCTCGATCCCTCGCCGGAGCGTGTCGATGCGCCCTGCCCCTATTTTGGCCGCTGCGGCGGCTGTCAGTGGCAGCATATGCGCTACGCGGCTCAGCTTCACTGGAAGCGCGAGATCGTGAGCACCCAGTTGCGGCGCATCGGTCGCCAGGAGGAGCCGGTGGTGCTGCCCATGCTGGGCATGGACGATCCCTGGGCTTATCGCAACCACGTGCAACTCCGCCCCGCGCCAGACGGCGCCCTGGGCTACTATGCCCTGCGCAGCCACGACGTGGTCGCGGTGGAGCATTGTCCCATCGCCCATCGGCTGCTCAACGATCTCCTGCGGACCCTCGACGGCGCCCCGGCGGGCGTAGAGACGGTCTCGTTGCGCGCTGGAACCGCCACTGGCGAGAGGATGATCGTCCTGGAGGGCGCCAAGATCCCCAGTATGAACATCGAGGAGGCGCCCTATTCCCTGGTCTACCTGGCGCCCGATGGCCGCACGACCACCCTGGCCGGGGAGCCCCATCTCCACGAGCGGCTGCTGGGCCGCAAGCTGCGCATCTCGGCGCCCTCCTTCTTTCAGGTGAACACCGCCCAGGCCGAGCGCCTGGTGGAGCTGGTGTGTCGCGCCGTCGACGCCCGCCCCGGCGAGACGGTGCTAGACCTCTACTGCGGGGTGGGCACCTTTGCCCTGGCCCTCGCCGCGCAGGGCGCTCGCGTGAGCGGCATCGAGGGCGCTACCTGGGCCATCGCCGATGCTATCGCCAACGCCGAGGCCCATGGCCTGGCCGA
>SKLG01000136.1 GCA_007123335.1 Anaerolineae bacterium
GCGTTGCCGAGGGTGGAGGCCAGGGTGACGTTGAAAACCATCTCCCCCAGGTTAAAGCCCAGCAACTCGGTGGGCTCCAGCACGTCGATCTGCTGGATAAAGAGGCGGACGTGGCGCACGATATCCTCGTCGGGCACATCCGCCGGATCGTAATGCCGGTCGGTGACGTCGAGGCGAATCTGGAAATCGCCGCTGCGGACAAACACCGGCCCCCGGCCCAGGTCAGGATGAATCCCCCAGCGCAGCGCCGGGTTGGCGGGGTCCTCGCGAAGCAGCGGGACCGGGGCCTGGGTCAGCGTGATCTCGGTGCCCTCGTCGTTGATCCCCAAGAGCGCCACCGCAATGTTCATCCGGGCGTCGTCGAGGGTGGGATCGACATAGACCTCGGTGCTTGGCCCGCGCACATTCACCCGCTGCAACGCCCGCACATCGCCGGCCTCGTCGTCAGCGAGCCGATATCGCGCTGCCACCTGGCCATCGACGCGCAGCTCGACGAACAGGGGGGAAAAGGGCGAGACGGCGTTGAGCGCCCCCGGGCGCACGAGATGCACATGGCGCACCCGCAGATCGAGCCATTCGAGCATCGAGCGCAGCAGGGATGTTTGCTGCTCAACCCGCACCACGGCGTCGGCGCGATGGTGGTCCTCCATGCCCCTCGGCGGTCGCGCATCTCCCCGAGGGGGCAGGCTGGCTACAAAGGGCGCGCCCCCGACGCCTGTTGGCCCATGGGGGCGCATCATCTCGGCCACGCTGAACCAGCACACCGGGGCGTTGTTGGCGCGCAGCTCGCCAACGACCTCCAGATCTCCGTCCACCTCGGACCAGGCAAAGCGCACGCCGGACGGGCCGAGGGTGACGATGCGGTGATCCACGGCGGGAACGGTCGTCCAGGTGGCCAGGGTCGTCCAGCGATGGTTGTTGAGGCGCCGATGCCGGACACGAGCCCGCCACGTAAGGGTCCATGCCGCCCCCAAGGGGGGAATGAGCCCCTGCGAGCGCGCGGGGATGGTGAGGTGATCGAGGGTGATCCGCACCTGTTCGCGCTGCACCACACACTCGCCCAAGTCGCGCCGGGCGTCGTCGGTGGCCATCATCGGCGCCCAGTGGCCATAATCGAGCGCGGTCAGGTCGTGCTGCACCCCTCCGTTATTGGGGATGGGCTCGATATCGAATCGCGCACAGGTGTTCCGCCCGCGACCGACAGCCACAGGTTGGTCGACATGACGCACAAAATGGTCGGCCAGCCGCGCTGGAAAGAAACCCATCTCCTGCTCAGAATCCCCAATCCAAACCGCGATGGCGCGCCCAGGGTTGGCCGGCAGCAGGCCGGCATGAATGAACGCCGCCGCGATCCCCTGGGTGAGGGGTTGCGGATAGAGCGCGTTCGTCAGGCGCAGGCCGAGGTCCGCAGCCGATTCCGCTTCCATCTGCGCAAAGCCCGGCAGGTCGCGCACCGGCCTCAGGGGAAGCGACAGCAATGCCCCCATGACCAGCGGCCCCCACTCCTCCAAGAACTCGGCGAAAACGGCGCGGATCGCGTCCTGAATCTGCGCTTCAATAAAGCCGCCGGGCTCGAGGTGCACGAGAAGCTGGTGACGCCAGAACAGACGCTCACCATTCACAAAAGGAAAGAGGTTGAGGGTCGCCGCCACCCGATGCCAGTTGATGGCCCAGGGCTCCAGCACCTCGTTCTGGCCCGACGCGATAAAGTGCAGCTCGCAGGTGAGGGCAAGCCCCGCCGGCTGGGATTGCCAGCGAACATTGGTCGCCGCCGCGACCAGTGGTATCGTGCCGAGGACCAGGTCAAAGCCGAGCGCGCGGTTCGCGATGGGCAGGGTCACCGTCTCCTCGCCCAGCCAGCGTCGGAGCAGGCCGGGCACGCCGATCACGGCGCGGTTGCCGTCCCCCGGGTTCTCCAGGGTCAAGGAAAAGAGGGCCTCGCCCGGACGCAGCACATCCGGGTTGGGCGCCTGGCCCACAAGCTGTCGGGG
Source organism: Anaerolineae bacterium (assembly GCA_007123335.1). GTDB lineage: Bacteria > Chloroflexota > Anaerolineae > UBA1429 > UBA1429 > SKLG01. The sequence continues at coordinate 1,992 of SKLG01000136.1, forward strand.
CTCGCTGTCCGGGTCGAGGGCTAGGGTGTCCTCGAGCATGCGGCGGGTCGCGGGGTTGGTCAGCAGCGCGGCGAGGAGGCGCTCGGGCACACAGACGAGCGGCCCGCCCCAGGCATCCGCCGTCCAGGGATCGGGCCAGGTCCGGGCCGCCGTCCAACGGTCAAAGAGCGCCAGACGGCGCAAGGCCTGCCAGGGATAATTGTCTATCTCGATAATGGTCATCGGTCACCCCCCGCTATCCACACAGAGGCGTACCCGCGGCGGATCTCAACGCGCAGCGCCCAGGGGGCGCGTGGTGACATTCGTATACAGGGCATCGATGCGCCCGCGCGACGGGATGCCCGAGCCGTCGTGGGCAGCGGTGGCGGCGCCGGTGGCCACGGCCCAGCGGACGATGTGCGCCCCCACCAGCGCTGGCCCCGACAGCCAGGCCCACAGCGCCCCGGCCAGCGCGGCGTCGCCGGCGGCCACCGCGCTCAGCTCGGTGATGGGCGGCGGCTCGGCCAGCCACACCATGTCGCCGTCGTCGTACACGGCGCCGCGCTCGCCCAGCGAGAGGAGCACGCGCCCCGGCCCCAGGCGGCGTATGGCGGCGGTGATCTCGGGCAGCGCCTCGGGGGCGCGCAGGTCCTCGGGAGTGCAGCCGGTCAGCTCCATGGCCTCGACCTCGTTGGGCTTGAGCCAGGCGGGCCGCGCCGCGCAGCCCGCTTGTAGCGCCGATCCACTGCTGTCCAACACCGCCACCGCGCCGCAGCCCTGCACCGCCTCGATCAAGCGGGCGTAGGCGTCGGGCGGCGCCCCCGGCGGCGCGCTCCCCGAGAAGATGACCACGTGGGGCATTGCCCCTTCCTCAACGGGCGCCGACTGGCATTGCTCCACCAGCCACGCGGCCAGCCGGGCAATGTCCTCCTCGCCCACCGTGGGGCCGGGCTCGTTGAGCTTGGTGGTCACGCCGCTGCCCGCGTCAATGACGGTGATGTTGGAGCGCGTCTCCCCCTCGGCCAGCTCGAGAAAGGCGCAGGTGTAGCCCTGGGCGCGCAGCCCCTCCACCAGCACCCGGCCATAGACGCCGGCCACAAAGCCGGTCAGCACGCTCTCCAGCCCGAAACGGCTCAGCGCCACCGAGA
>SKLG01000380.1 GCA_007123335.1 Anaerolineae bacterium
GAGGATGGCCTTGCGGCACTTCGAGTGGCGCTAGCTGCCTATGCCTCAGCCGAGCGATGCCAGCCGGTTTCCATCGCAGAAGTTGGTTAGCGGAGCCACCCAGAGAGGGCTCCGCTTTGCAAGCACAAGCTCTCCGTCAGCAATCCGTTATGCTGGATCTTCCGCGGGAAGCCATAGGGAGAACTCGGTTCCTTGACCGGGTTCGCTATGGACCTCTATGGTGCCGTTATGCTGCTGGACGATCTGCTGCGAGATATGCAGCCCCAGGCCAACCCCGTCCTCTTTCGTCGTATAAAAGAGCTCAAACAGGTGTTCCATGACCTCCTGTGATATGCCATCGCCAGTGTCGCGCACGGCGATGGCGGCCCCCGGCGGTTCCTCGGTGCCTTTGAGGCCGACGTATAGGTCGCCCCCGTTGGGCATCGCATCGATGGCGTTCATGACCAGATTGAGCAACACCTGTCGGATCTGATCGGGCACAATGGAAAGCGAGATACTCTGCGAGGTCTCGGTGTTCACGGTGATCCGCCGCTTCTGACACTCATGAAGATTGAGGTGTAGTACATCATCGATCATCTCGACGAGATCCGTGCACTGGCGAGCGCTGGATTCGGCTGGACGGTTGAGATCCCGCAACTGTCGCACCAGACGCGCGGCGCGTCGCAGTTCCTGATCAACGATCTCGAGATAACGCAGATTATCGTCGTCCGGCGCCATGGTCTCCACAGCAAGCTGCAAACAGCCGATGGCCGCTTGCAGAGGATTGTTGATCTCGTGGGTGAGTGAGGCAGCCAGCTCGCCTACGGCGTTTAGCCGCTCGGCGTGGATCAGCGCCTGTTGCGCTTCGCGGCGCTCGGTAATATCCTCGATCATGGCGATGGCCAGGGTCGGCTCATCGCGTTGGGTGCGGATCATCGAGATAATCACGTTTGCCCAGCCCATCTTGCCCTGGGGAGTAATATAGCGCTGCTCGTGATGGACCAGGCGCCGTTTCCCTTGACGCATCTCCTCTAGCGCCTTTTCGATTCTACGACGATCGCGAGGCAGGCATAGATCGGTCAGGCGATGCTGTGCCGGATCTAACGTCCCATTTGGGCTCTGGGCCGGATAGCCGAGTATCTGCTGCAAGGCACGATTGCTGGTGATCATGCAACCCTCGTGATCGAGCAAGGCTATGCCAAGGCCCGCTTCCTCAAAGATGATGCGAAAGCGCGATTCGCTGGCCGCCAGTTCCCTCGTACGTGTCTGAATCTGCTCCTCCAGCGTGGCGTTGAGCGTGGCCAGTTCGCGCTCGGCCTCCTTGTGTGCAGTGATATCGCGTCCGATGGCCAGCACCGATGTCACCGAGCCGTCGAGCGCAAACTCGGGGGAGTAGCGGATGTCAAAATGTCTGTCGCCTTGGGGAGTCGGCAGGACACAACTCATGATCCGTTCCGTACGGCTGGTGAGCACCTGGCGGATCTGCTCGCGCCAGGCCGGAGAACAGATGATGAGCCGAGTGTTGTGATGGGTCTCGTCACTTTCTGCAACGTCCTGATGGGCCCGGCAGTCACTGACGCTCTTGCAGATGCTGTCGATGAGTCGTTCCATGGCCGGGTTGGCATAGGTGCAGTGCAATCTGGCGTCAAAACGCGCGATAATATCCTGAGCGTTCTCGGCCAGAGCGCGAAAGGCCTCCTCGCGACGATGCAAGTCCTGCATCGCTCGCTGTTGTTTGGTTACATCAACCAGGGAGAGAACCATGCCCTCCACGGTTCTATCGGCGCTCTTGATCGGTGTCAGCGTCCAGTCCCAATAGGTGGTGCCCACCTCTGGGCGGTCTGGGTAGACAAAAGGTCGAGCACTATAGAAGGCGGGTTCACCGGTATCTCGCACCCGCCGAAAGATGGCTTCGTTCTCGGCATGGGGGAAAAGATCAAAATGATTTTGTCCGATGAGCTCGTCCTCTCGATAGCCAGAGCCCTTGGCATAGGTTGAGTTCACATGGATGAACCGGAAACCGGCGTCAAGATAGGCCAGTTGGGCATGGGTATTCTCCATGATCGTGGCCAAGAGATCCCGCTCTTGGCGCAACTGTTGAGCGAGATCCTCGGTTTGCTGACGTTGTTCCTGCAGCTCGGCGATGAGCGCGGCATGCTCTTTGCAGAACCGCGCGGAATCGAGGGCGGTTGATTCCGTACTAGAGTCTGTGTCTAGCAAAGGCGGTTCAGGCGCCTGTTCCCGGTCGATACTCTCCGGCACCGAGGGTTTCTTCGATGAATGGTCGTTGCTGCACATGCCATCTTCCTATCCGTCGTACGTGGTTCTCACTTTGAGCCATCTGATGTGATATGTAGGATATCATCGTGTTGCCTAGGTCTCGAAATAGACTCCATCCTCTTCTAGTGCTTGGCGCAGTACGTCGTAGGGTAGCTCACGGCTGGCATGGCTTCCCTGGGAGATCGCCCCGGTAGCGCAGAGGGCTGCCGCCGTGCCCGCAGCCTGCCCCTGAGCCATGCAGGATACCGTGTTGCGCGTCGACATGTGCGCGTCATGATCCGAGGTAATCATCATGCCGGTGACATAAAGGTTCTCCACGCCCACCGGCAGCAGCGCGCGATAGGGGATGCCGTAGGTGCGCCCCTCCTTGATCTGCAAGCGCGGCGCCGAGTCGTGAAAGCCATAGACCATGACGTCATCGGCAAAGTGGCGTCCCTCCAGGACGTCGTCAAGGGTGATGTCATAGTCGCAGGCGATGAGCCGCCCACGCCGGATACAAAGGCTGGGGCTGGTGCGCGCAATAAAAGCCCGTTCGCAGCCGGGAACATACTGGCGGAACAGCTCTACGGCCCTGGCTTGACGGCGACGCAGCTCCGCCTCGGCGGCGGCTGCGGCGTTGCGATCCGTGGGGCTCACCGGCATCTGATAGTTGAGCTTGATGAACATCATATAGTCATCGTGGATGGTGGTCGTCGTGGTGGCCATGCCGATCTCGCGGGCGCCGTCGCGAAAGCCGGCGGGTAGCTTGTCCAGGTTTCCGCGCAGGCGCACGATCTGCCCTGGCTTGCCGCTGCGCGGACCACGGGCGAACTCGGCCAACGCATGATGAGCGGTGAGAAAGTCGTAAAAGCCCTC
>SKLG01000158.1 GCA_007123335.1 Anaerolineae bacterium
CCTGGCCGCCTTGGCTGAGGTGTTGGTGCTCATCGCGCCCGAATCTGCGCCCGATGCCTGGGCTACATTGCCCCCGTTCCTTTTCGCCGAGAGGCGCATTTTTATCTGGTCGGGCCCCGACGCCGGCATCGCCCGTGCCTGGGTCGAGCGCGGGGCCATTCCCTTTGATGATGCTAGGGGACTGTATCGTCAGCTTGGCGAACTCTTTGGGCAGACCGCTGCAGATGCGATGCAGACCGCCGATACTCCCGTAGGGGCGAACGCAGAGCTGGCCATCGATGACCTGCCTGACGTGGAGCCCATCGCCTTCACAGATGCCGAGTCGGCCATTGAGACACTCAGCCGTACCGGGCGGGTGCCCGATATCCTGGCGGAACGCCTTCGCGATATTGATTGGCCCAACGATTTGGACTATTTGGTGCGCTATGATGATCTGGAAGTGGATACTGACCAAGAGAGCTCACCGCCCTCAGACTCGGATACCGATGACAGCTAATCGTATGGCAGGAGACGATCTATGACGCCTCGTCAACGCTACCTGGAGACGCTGCTGTTCTGCGCTCCCGACCGCGTGCCGCTGCTCCCTGGTGGACCTCGTGAATCTACGTTGACTGCCTGGCATCAACAGGGCCTGGACGAGGATGTCCACCACCTGGATGCTCTCAGCCAACAACTCGGCGTGCCCCGCGAGGCCTTTGACGGGCGTGTTGGCCTGCCTCAGGTGTTTCGCATGATCCCCACCTTTGAGGAAAAGGTGTTGGCGCATCGTGAGGGACACTATGTCGTGCAGGACTGGATGGGTGCCATCACCGAGATCTCGGACACGTATGACTATACCTACATCCGCGCGGCCAAGGATTTCGTCACCCGCAAGTGGCACCGCTTCCCGGTGCAAAATCGTGACGATTGGGAAAAGATCGCCTGGCGTTACGATCCCAGCGAGGCTGTCCAGGGACCCAACGCCCGCTTCATGGCGGCCTTTTGGGAGGAATGCGCGCGTCTAGAAGCGTCGGAGCAGGCTGTGACCGTCTCGGTCAACGGCCCCTTCTGGCAACTGCGTGAGTGGGTGGGCATGGAGCCCTTGTGCCTGATGATGATCGACGATCCCGAGTTTGTGACCATGATGGCCGATTTCTGGCAGCGATTCACCCTCCAAGTGCTCGAGACGATCCTGCGCCGCGTGCGCGTGGATGCGCTCATGGTCTCGGAGGATATGGCCTACAAGGCCCACAGCATGATCTCGCCGGCCATGGCCCGTCGTTTTCTACAGCCCACCTATAGGAGCTGGCATGAGTTGCTGCGCAGCTATGACGTGCCGCTCTATGATATGGACTCGGACGGTCAGATCGAGGAGCTAATCCCCATCTGGATCGAGTCGGGGATCAACTGCTGCAACCCGATAGAGGTCGCCGCCGGAAACGACATTGTCGCCTTCCGGCGGCGCTTTGGGCGGCAGATGGCCTACCACGGCGGCATCGACAAAAGAGCCATCGCCGCTGGCGGCGAGACGATGCGCGCCGAGGTGTTGCGCGTGGTGCCGCCCCTATTTGCCCAGGGAGGCTTTATCCCCGGCTGCGACCATGGGGTACCCCCCGATATTTCGTGGCCGGCATTCGTCGATTACACCCGGCTTTTAGCCGAGCTAACCGGATGGTTGTAGGGCGCTGCCGACGTCGTGCCCGACGCCCGCTATTGCTCACGCCAATATTCGGTCAGCCCATAGTGGGCGAATACCCGTTCCTCCCACTCTCTATTCAGAGGCTCGTCCGCCTCTGGATCAAACTCGGGGCTCTCACGGATCGTTTCGCTGTTCATCTCGACATGGACATCCGAATTAAAGGGGTCGATATCGCTTATCGCCGCTACCGGCACCAGGACATCCTTGCTCGGTAGCCAGCGCCGGGTATCTACGATCAGATAGCGAATGAACCAGTCGTCGTCGATCAGCCAATCTCCTACCGCGCCGATGAGCTTATCAGTGGCCCGAATACGATAGCCCAATATCTCATCCATACCGTGTAGAGCGATCTCCTCAGGATTGTCGGGCGCGCGCTCACGTCGGATCTGCTCCGCTTTGGCTTCTTCAGATCCCTTCATCGGTCCCCAGTCGCCGAAAACCGGTATCCCATACCAGCCTACGGCCGGTGTAGCGGTTGCATTGGCCGTGGTTTGCGATCCGGCTCCTGGCGGCGCAACAGCCCCATAGATCGGTGCCTCTCGCCAGCCATAGTGGCTGTGTAGCTCAATCAAGCGCTGCTGGGTCAAGGGCTCGTCTAGGTCGATCTCGGGGCTCTCTTCCACTTGCTGTCGCGTCAGGGCTACATCGAGGGCGCTGCTGTCAAAATCGAGTTGACGCGCCGACTCGGGGGAGATGAGCGTATGGCGTTCTGACAAGAGGCCACCCATATCCACAACTAGATAACGCACTTGCCATTCGCGGTCATCAAAGATGAGATCCTCGATCTTGCCAATCTCCTCCCCGTCAGCCCCGTTAACGTCCAATCCGAGCAATTCGTCTGCTTGAAACAACATGTGGGTCTCCTTTCACATTGCGGGATACTGCTCCTCAAGGGGTTTCTGATTAAGTCCCCATAGAGCCTAACCTATTATGTCATATATACACGTTGGTAGATGATGGAATGCGTTTGAGTCTGGTGTGAGCCTGGAACTCGAGAAGCTATGGCCAAAGAGCAGCTTTCGCCGGTCGTTGGCCGGCTCGATGCACTTGTCAACGCCCCCGAGGCCGGGTATCCTCTATTCGCAACTCTGACTTTGTCCCAGCGTGATAAAAGTTATACCGACGAGAGAGGAGCCGCGACGTGTCTGAGCAGCCGATCTACGGTCTTGTGCCCAGCCCCATCACGCCTGAATCGATGGCGCAAGGCCGCCGTCTACGCGACGTTACCTGGGATGCCCAGAGCGGCACTCTGGTGTGGCTCGAACAGCGTTCCGATCGCGGCGTCGTGGTCTGCGATGCGCTGGATGGTCACGCGCCCATGGAGCTGACCGCCGAGCACTCGGTGCGAGCGCGGGTGGGCTATGGTGGGGGCGACATGACCGCCGGCGGCGGGTCAATCTATTACGTGGCGGATGGCGGTAGTGGCTATGGCGCCCTCTATCGTCAGCCCCTCGCCGGAGGGCCGTCGCGCGCCGTGAACCCGGATTTTGGCCAGCCGGCGGCGCCGGCGTTGTCACCGGATGGGCGCTGGCTCATCTATGTGCATTCGTGGAAGAGCGACGACTGTTTGGCCATCGCAGCCGTCGGCGGCGAGGATGGGCATCTCGCCCGCTGGCCGCAACGGTTGGTGCACGGGGCCGATTTCTATATGCAGCCGGTATGGAGTCCCCGCATCTCCAGTGGACTGCCACACGTGGCCTGGGTCGAATGGGATCATCCGCATATGCCCTGGGAACGCTCGCGCCTCGGCGTCGCCACTTTACGCCTGGATGATGACGCACTGCCCGTGGTGGGGGAGAGTCGCTATATCGCCATCGGCGACGCCGAGGCCGCGGTGTTTCAGCCCACCTTTTCCCCCGATGGCCGCAGCCTGGCGTATATCTCTGACGTGAGCGGGTGGGGCGGCCTATACCTGTTTGATCTGCAAAGCGACGAGGTGACCCCTCTATGGGTTGAGGAAGCTGAGCTGGGCGAGCCCGCCTGGGCCCAGGGAATGCGCACCTTTGCCTGGAGCGCCGCCGGCGATAGGATCTATGTCTGTCGCAACGATGGCTTTGCGGTTCGGCTGTGGGCTGTCGATGTGGCCACCGGCCAGGCTCAGTTGGTCGAGGCGTTGGGCGAGATGACACATGTCTCGCAACCCTGCGCAAGCCCTGATGGTATCGTCGCTGTCATCGCCTCTAGCGGCGTCGTGCCGCCGAGAATCGTCACCTGGGATCCGCGCAACGACGAGGTGCGAGTACGGGCGAGAGCCGAGAGCGAGCTCGTGCTGCCTGAGGATCTGAGCCCTCCAGAGCCTTTCTCCTGGATGAGCGTTGATGGCCAGGATGTACACGGTCTGCTTTATCGGCCTCGCGCTGTACAGGATTCCGCCGGGAAGCAGGCAGACGAGAATATAAGTCCTCCGCTCATTGTGCGCATTCACGGTGGACCCACTGGCCAGGCGACGGCCCGTTATTCGAGTGAGGCCCAGTTCTTTACCACCCGTGGCTATGCGGTGTTGGAGGTGAACTATCGGGGCAGTGCGGGCTATGGGCGGGCCTATCGCACTCGGTTGAATGGGCAATGGGGCATCATCGATGTCGACGATGCCGTAAGCGGCGCCCAACACCTCGCCGCACAGGGGTTGGTGGATGGCGACAGGATGGTCATTATGGGCGGCAGCGCTGGTGGGTACACGGTTTTGCAGAGCCTGATTCGTTACCCCGGCGTTTTCAAGGCGGGATTGTGCCTATACGGTGTAGCAAACCTGTTCACGTTGGCTACTGATACGCACAAGTTTGAGCAACACTATCTTGACAGTCTCATTGGCCCGTTGCCGCAGGCGGCTGAGCGCTATCGCGAGCGTTCCCCAGAGTTCCACGCGGATCAGATTCGTGATCCTGTGGCCATCTTTCAGGGCGAGGAGGATCAGGTGGTGCCCGAGTCTCAGGCCGAGGCCATTGTAGCGGCGCTCCGGCGCAGTGGAGTGCCTCACGAGTATCATCTCTACCCCGGGGAGGGGCATGGTTGGCGGAAGGCTGAGACCATTGAGACGTTTTACCATGACGTGCTCGCGTTCCTGCGGCAATATGTTATCTATGCATGAGGCGATAGGACGAACAGATAGGGAGCGGCTACATTGTTTCGCCCATTGAGTTCCATCTCGCTGCGAGATCTATCCGATGTGGGTGGCAAGGCGGCTCGCCTCGGCGATGCGCTGAGTCTAGGGGCGCCGGTTCTGCCAGGGGTGGTGTTATCTACCGATCTGTATCGGCGCTTTATGCGCCAGGGTGGCTTGCAAGGCGAGATCGCCTCGATTCTCACAGCGATGCAGCCGCGGATGATCACCCAATTTCAGGCGGCCGAGTGGGCTATCCGCGCGGCCTTTCAAGTGCGTCGTGTCCCCGATGAAGTATCCCGTGCTATCCGTGAGGCTTGGCTTTCGCTTGGGGGCGTGGCGGTTGCTGTGCGCTCCTCGGCGACAAGCGAGGACAGCCCTGAACAGAGCTTTGTGGGGCAGCACGATACCTTCTTGGATGTTGACAGTGAGGAACGTGCGCTGGAATCGGTGATTGGCTGCTGGATGTCGCTCTATAGCGCCAAGGCTCTCGCCTATGCTCGAGCTTTTGGGGTCGATCTGCTTTCCTCTTCTATGGCGGTGATCATGCAGCCGATGGTCCAGCCGGTGACTGGCGGTGCCCTTTTCACGGCTGATCCGATTTCGGGCAACCCTGATCGCTTTGTCTTGGAGATCAGGAGTGGTGAACAGACACAGGTTCACTTGTTGGCTCCCTATGAGCGCCAACCAGGAGAGCGCGCGACCTGGAGTCAGCTTCGCCATTTTGGTCTGATGCTCGATGAGCATTACAAGGCGTACCAATCTCTTGAGTGGACGGTAACGGACGACGATCGGCTCTATCTCATGCGAGTGCGCCCGCTGACCAATGTTCCAGCCTATCTTCCCGAAACTGTGACTGAGATCGGTGTCAGCCAGGGGGACATTGAGCGCATCGCACCACCAGGTCTAGCCCCGCGAGCTATGCGACCCTTTAGCTGGTATCATCGTAGCCGCGCTCCGGCGATGAACGCGGCCTACTATCGCGGCGTCAATCGATTCACAAGTGCGCACAGTGATCGCGAGATCTTTTTCATCAGCGGCTATCTGTATGCACGTTGGCGCCCCTTTACTCTCACGCCCCCCGAGCAGCTAGGATCTGTGCGCGAGATGATGCTGAACCTCAGACTTTTGGGGCTTGCTCGCAGTCTGGATCGACAGCAACGTGATCTATGGGAGGAGGAACGGCCCAGCTTGGAGAGATTGAGTAAGGTGGACCTTGTATCGCTATCGAGCGGCGAGCTTGTAGAGTATCTGCGACAGGTGATCGATGTGGGGGATGCTTTTTGGAGGGAACGCGGTCGTCTTGAGAATGTGCCGCAGGCATTGCAGGATATCTTTTGTCGTTTACATCAGGCGTGGCTTGATGAGCGACCTGATTGTGACACCCTGCTTTGGATGCCTAGCGATCTCCCCGCGCGCTGGAAGGATGCCCTGGTCAAGATCGCTGACGCATCCTTTGAGACACCCGAGGAAGAAGCCAAGGCTTTGGATGCCTTTTGTCGGCAATATGGACACTTTTTCCTGGGTCAGAACCCCCTGGCGGATTGGCAAGACGTGTGCACGCTTGATCCCGACCGGGATGCAGTGCGGGCGCAGTTGGAGCAGATACGTCGGCAGCGCGCGCAAGCTGGCGCCAATGGTGAGCTTACGTCATGGACTGATGAACGACAGCAGCGGTTGCAGGAGCGAGAGAGGGCCGAGCGGCGCGCTCTCGGGCGCTTGAACAGGCTACAACGGATCGTGTATCGTCAAGTGCTCCACCTGGCGCGGCGGTATCTTCCCCTGGATGTGCAGCTTGATGAGCCGGTGCGCTTGGCAAGAATGCTGGAGCGTCGACTCATTCTTGACGTCGGGCGACGTCTGCAAGCCGAGGGGTTCGCGCGCGAGCCGAATGACGCCTGCCTGCTGGGCTCTCAGGAGATCATGAACTGGCTCAAGGGTGTTATGCAGCGTGATGAGTTGGTACGACTGCTTATGGAGCGCAAGGATTTGTTCCGCCGCTGGTATCGCTATGCCCCGCCCAAGACATTGAGCGCTGAGCCGTCATCGGCTGACGAAGAACTGGGAATCGACGCCGCGCCAGAGGATATCTTGCGCGGTAGACCTATTTCGCCCGGCTCTGCCGCCGGTGCTGCCCGGGTGGTGAATACCTTGGCCGAGACGATCAGCATCCTGCCCGGCGAGGTGTTGATCTGCCGCGAGCCGCTCTTTGAGCTAAGCCCACTCTTTGGCATCGTGGCAGCGGTGGTGGCCGAGCAGGGCGGCTTGCTGGATCACGCGGGCGTGCTGGCCAGAGAGTATGCGGTGCCGGCCGTTTTTGGAGTAAACGATGCCACCAGACGCATCAAGAGCGGCGACTATGTACGGATAAATGCCAACAACGGCATCATCGTGCGTCGTCCTGAGACAGAGCCCGAGTGGGAATTCTTTTAATTCTGGAGATCGGCCCCATCCCAAATCTGTAGGAGGTGTCTCGTGCGCAATATTATTGTCGCTCCACAGCCCTTGGCTGTCGAGGAAGGCGCCAAGGTGTTCATGGCGGGTGGCAACGCCGTTGATGCTGCTGTGGTGGCCGCCTTTGTACAGTCGATCGTGAGTCCTCATTCTTGTGGCATCGGTGGCTATGCCATTCTGACGATGCATTGGCAGGGACAACACATCGCTCTCGATGCGCCAGCTACGGCAGGCGCCAAGGTATCCCCAGCCATGTGGGAGGAGGACGTCTTGCGTCCCAATCCCGACGGCTGGGGCTTTTTCCTGCGTGATCGAGTGAACGACGTCGGCTATCGCTCTATTTGCACGCCGGGGATGTTGCACGGGCTATCGACGATGCTGGCGCGGTGGGGGACGATGTCCTGGAAGGAGGCGCTGGAACCGGCGGCGCGTCTGGCCGAGGAGGGATTCGTCGTGGATGCGCATCTGGCCTCGAGTTGGAAGAGTCGCAGCAAGTATCCTGAGGGAGCCTCATCCTTTGACTATCTAGCCTCTAACCCCGAAGCCAGTCGTATCTATTTGCATGAGGACGGATCTCCCCATGAGATGGGTGAGATTCTGCGCAATCCTGATTACGCCCAGACGTTGGACCATCTGGCCGAGCATGGCGTCGATGATTTCTATACCGGCGAGCTGGCGGAGCGTATCTCTGCTGATCTATCGGCCAATGGGTCCTTTGTTACTGCCGAGGACCTGCGCGACTATCAGCTGCGCGACCTCTCGCCAGTGGTAGGCACCTATCGTGGGCACACCGTCGTCACCGCACCACCACCTCATGGCGGACCGACGTTGGTGGCGGCGCTGAATATCCTTGAGGGCTATGATCTGGCTCGCCTGGGGCACAACTCGCCCGAGTATATCTATTTGGTGTCCATGGCGATGAAGGCCGCTTTTGCTGATCGCAACCCCACGCTTGGTGACCCCGAGTTCGTCGACGTGCCCCTGGAATGGATGATCAGCAAGGAGCGCGCCGCCCAGTGGCAGGATCATATCGATGCTGAGAAGCCGATCAACGTCTCCTTTGTGCCTGCCGGGCCGCCCGATACCACTCATGTTAGTGTGGTGGACGCCGCCGGTAATAGCGTGGCACTGACCCACTCGCTGGGTTCCTCGTCCGGCGTCATCACGCCGGGGCTTGGCTTCATGTACAACAACTCGATGGTCAATTTCCACCCGCTGGCTGGCCATCCCAATTCCATTGCGCCGCAGAAATCGCGCACCACCGGCATGACGCCGACGATCCTCTATCGTGACGATGAACCGGTAATGGTTATCGGTGCGCCAGGAGCCACGAGGATCATCACTTCTGTGTTACAAGTGATCCTCAATGTTCGCGATTTTGGCATGAGTATCAGCGAGGCGGTGTGGGCGCCGCGGTTTGATTGTCAGGGTGACCTGATCAAGTGCCAGGCGCGGATCCCCGAATATGTGTGCAATGAGGTACGTCGTCGACATCCCATCGTGCGATTGCCTCAGAGCCACGGCGGGCTGGCGCTGGTACACGCCATCACCATCGACCGTGAGACGAACACGGTAGCTGGAGCGGCGGACACCGGGGCTGGCGGCATGGCGTTGGTGGTGTGACAAGCTGAATGGAAGTGCAGGCGTCTATCAAGCAGTGGTAACAGAGTGGCTGTCGCCTCGGTGTCGTGTCGACAAGCCACCTCGGGAAACGTCATGCTTCTTGTCAGCAACGGCCATCTCTTGCTTGAACGCATTAGCGGATGTTTTCAAATGAGAGTCTTTTGACGATCCCCGCTTTATCGAGGAGGTAATGAGCACCATGAAGAGCGTGCCCGGCGCCGAAAAACGGTGGTATGGTCAGGCGTTGCGCTTTGATCCGAAAGAGGGAGAGACGATCATTCCGCCCTCGGGCGAGGAAAAGGGCTACTGGGCTGGAGCGCCTAGCGTTCTGTATGATCAAGAGAGCTCGCGCTTTTACCTCTCCTATCGCGTGCGCAAGCCCCGTCCGGTGCGTGGCGGCGAGTGCTATATCGCCGAGTCGTCCGATGGCGTCGCCTTTCGTACCTTGTGGGGCAGCACCAAAGAGGCTTTTGGCTCCGAGTCGGTGGAGCGTTTCTCCCTGACCCGCGCCCTGAACGGTGCCTGGCTCCTCTATGTGAGCTATGTCGACCCGGCCGACCAGCGCTGGCGCATCGATCTCATCGAGGCCGATGGCCCTGGCGCGTTCGATGTGAACCGCCGAGAGAAGGTGCTCACCGCTGAGGATATCGGCGCCGAGGGGGTCAAGGATCCCTGGGTGATGATCGTCAATGGGCTCTATTATATGTTGATCAGCTATGCCGAGACCTTGCCTGTTCCCGAGGGCGAGCAAGAGCGTATGCACGCCACCGCCGACATCTATAACACCGGGCTGACGCGCTCGTCCACCGGGCTGGCGGTGAGCGGCGATGGGCGGCGCTATACCTGGCAGGGCGCCCTGTTCGCGCCGCGTGCCGGCGCCTGGGACGCCTATGCCGCGCGGCTAGGCTGCTTGGTGCCCACGGCGCAGGGCTGGGTGGGCTTTTATGACGGCGCCGCGTCGGTAGATGAGAACTATGAGGAGCGCACCGGCATGGTGCAAACCTGGGACCTGCGCCACTTTTGGCGGCTCAGCCAGGAGGGGCCCTCGTTGGTCTCGCCTCACGGCAGCGGCGGCCTGCGCTATGTGGACGCCGTGGTGTTTGACGATCAGGTCTATCTCTACTACGAGTACTGCCGCGCCGACGGCTCCCACGAGCTGCGGTTGAATCGTGTGCCGCGCTGATCGGGGGCGCGCAAGGGAGGGCATAATGATCACGTTGCGGGAAAAGATCGAGGGCTGCATCGCCGGTTCGTGGGTCGGTTCGGCCATGGGCGCCGCGGTGGAGGGCTGGTCGCCGGAGCGCATCGAGGAGACCTACGGCCTGCTGCAAGAGCTCAAGAGCTACAAGCACTATACCGCCATCACCGACTGGCAGCGTCCGCCGGGCACCACCGAGGACGGCATCGAGCGCCAAAAGCTGATGAACAGCGCCGTCATCGCCAAGGGCGACCGCATCACCGCCGACGATCTGGTGCAGACCTGGCTGCGCGATCTGGACCCGGCGAGGATGATCTACAAGCAGGAGCGTTTCGACAAGAGCCTGCTGGAGATGGCCAAGGCCGGCGTGCCGCCTCGCGAGCTGGGCCGACTGTGGCCCTTTAACAACGTGGTGGCCATGGCGCGGGCCAGCCATACGCTAGGGATCATCAACGCCGGCGATCCGGCGGGCGCCGCTGCCGACGTCTATGACGTGGGGTTGGTCTACTCCGGGGAGATGACCTTTGCCCTACGCTGGGCCGCCCTCTATGACGCTGCCATCGCCGCCGCATTGGCGCCCGACGCTACCGTCGAGTCGGTGATCGACACGGCGCTGGCCTATACCGACTATCGCGGCCAGCAGAATACGCCCTATAGCGGCTATGACACCGTGCGCCGCGAGCTGGAGCGGGCGCTAGAGATTGCTGCGCATCACGACGAGCCGCTGGCCATGCGCGACGAGTTCTATGGCCTCTACTTTGGCGGCCACCATTTCGTCTACTCGGCGGCGCAGGCCAACGAGGTGGTGTGCAAGGGCTTGGCCATCTTTATCTCGGCGCGGGGGCGCGTTCGCGACGCTTTGGTGGCGGCGGTGAACTTTGGCCGCGACACCGATTGCCTAGCGGCGGTGGCCGCTGGCCTGGCCGGCGCCTTTTCTGGCGCGAAGGGTCTGGATGCCGAGTGGATACAGCAGGTGAACGAGGCGACCAAGGCCGATCCCTACACCAACAGCCAGCGGGATATCGGCGAGACCGCCGAGGGCCTGCATACGGCGGTGCTCTCCAAGTTAGAGCGGGAGCGGCGCCATGTGGCCGTCATGGATGGCGCGTCGGGCTATTTGGCCTGATCCCCCCTGAAGGTGCCGGGCACTTTCCGAAGTGCCCGGCACCTGAGAGAAAGCGCCTATGCCTCCAATTCCTCGGGTAGCGCCACGCCCATCTTGATGGATACCTGGCGGAGGTTGGCCACCGTGCCGACGGGCAGCGGGATGCCCTCGGCCTTGCGCTGCTCATACACGCGATCCTCCGGCTCGCCGGGCACAAAGATCTCGTCACAGTCGTAGGCCTTGGGCAGGCCCTTGACGCCCTCAATAAGGCGGTCGATCTCTTTCTTGTAGGCGTCGGCGTCGCCAAAGAGACCGATATCCACCGCTACGAGGATGCTATTCTGCGTGCCGGGGTGTAGCGGCTCGTTGTGCAAGCGGCTGGATACGAGAGGGTTGCC
>SKLG01000333.1 GCA_007123335.1 Anaerolineae bacterium
CAACCCACCGGCTCGGTGTGGGCCAAGAGTGGCAGCCCAACCACGGCCTCACAATCGCAAGCCGCAAGACTCTGCGCCAGGGCATCATCACGCAGCTCGCTCACCGGTAGCGCCAGCATCTTGAGCGCATCGATGCATACCTGCCCAAAGGTGCCATGCCGATCGATCTGCTGCATGCCTGCGATAGCGTGGCCGATGCCATGTTGGGCGGCCAGGCAAAGCCCTGTCGCGCCCGAGGCATGCTCTTCGATCAAGTAGATCGCTGCGAGTTCGGCACCATAAGCCTCGCAGACGATGGCCAGCGACTGGCGCAGGATTTCGTCGCCATCCTGAGTCGCGTTAGCCACAGCCATCAGCCTGTCCAGCATACCGAGCTGGGCGCTCACCTCTGTGGTCGTCACCCCATCCACTCCTCATCACGAAAAGGCGTTCCTTCCTCTCTCTATGACGCATCCAGACCGCACAGGACACGGCATCAGTTCGAGTCAAGTCGCCTCTCCAGACGAGATAGGCGGTGCTGTAGATCGCGACGCAAGCTGTATCGATGGGGTGAATCGCTCAACTGCGCCAGCTCAGCCATCGCTGCCAGCACGATGGCCCGGGCACTCTCCAGATCGCGCAAGCGATGCTCGTACTGCTTGGCCAGCTCCACATAGGGGTAGATCTCGCCACAACCCAACCGGGCTCGCCATACGGCCATGGCCTCCTCATAGCGCCCCAGACGTTTGAGCAGCAGAGAGAGAGGTTCGGCGGCGGTGTCTCCGGCACGCCGATACGCCGCAATGGCCGCGTCGACATCGTCCAGGCGCTCATAGAGACGCCCGAGGGCGAAATCGTCACAATAGGCCTGCACCTCTTGGGCCTCTGGGTCGGTCAACAAGGCGCCGGCCCGAGCGGCCAAGGTCACCATGGAGAGCAGATCGATGAGATTGTGGTAAAAGACGCGGGCCATGGGGCGCGTGCGTCCATAACGGACAAAATCGTGGTACAGCGCCGGGATCAAATAGCCAGGCACATCCTCCCCCTCCCGCTGCACAGCCAGGATATCGATCTCCAGGCTCGATAGAGCGCAGGAAGGCAGCATCCGCCGCCAAAGCCGCCGCGCGAGGGAGAGTAGATCCAGATGCGGCTCTCCGGAAAAGGGCGGTGGATGTTGAGCCAACAGATAGCGCGCCTGGAGGATAGGCCAGTCAAACGTGCGGCCATTAAAGCTGACCAGGCCGGTGCATCTGGCCAACTCGTCGTCCAAGAAGGACAGCAGCGCCGCCTCTGAGTCATAGTCAGGCATCAGGTACTGGCGCACGCAGAACGCATCGTCGACAAAGGAGCCAAGGCCTACGAGAAAGGCGTAGGTGCCTGAACCGCGGGCCAGCCCCGTCGTTTCGATGTCCAGAAAGAGCAGATCGCGAGGGTCGATGGCCGCGCCGTCCCCTCCGACGACAAAGGGAATCCAGACATGGCTGGGTATGTCCAGCAGAGCGTTCAAAGGGAGATCGCCATGGAGGTGCGTCAGAGGCAGGGCGCGCTCGCGGAGCAGGCAACGGCATCCCTGCCGCTCCCGCCATACGCCCTGAACCAGCGCCTCTAATGGGGGGTGCCGGCTCTCGGTGACTGAGGATGCGCCGGCTGGTGTCATCGCCGGCGTATCCTCAGTGTTGGTCTGTTGCAGCGCCCGAATGTGCTTGAGCCGTTCGTGTAGATCCATGGTATTCTCTTTGCGAACGAGGCTGTCATCATCCACTGTGTCTATGATACGACGGTGACGGTGCAAGAGCAAGGCGTGCCCAGTGGTGATGATCCCCATCTGTCGCGATTGACATTTTGATCCACTCGTGGTATTGTCCTCCTATAGCATCGTGAGGCAGGCAGAATGCGGATAGTAGATCCGAATCAGAGTCAGTGTTTATGGACCGCTGTCGACGCTTCCCCCGGAAGCGTTCGCTTGGCCTGCTTGCGCGTCTGCGTCACCCATGCATGTGACCTCGTCGAGTTTTACGCCTACTATTATCCCCGCCGCCTGGAGGGGGGCGTCGCGCTACGTAGGAGAGGCGGATAAAACCAGGCAACCGCCAAGAGTAGCCAGAGAAGCGTGGAGCCCCCGGCCCCACGCTTTTTTTGTGTTCAAGTCATGCCATCATGCGAAAGGACAAACCGGCTATGCCCATTCGAGGAGTTCGCGGCGCCACCACCGTCGCCCACAATGAAGCGGAAGAGATCCTTGAGGCGACGTCCGCCCTGCTGCGTGAGCTGGTATCGCGCAACGGTATCGCCCCAGAGGAGATTGCCAGCGTATTCTTTACCCTGACCGACGACCTCGACGCCGAGTTCCCGGCCAAGGCAGCCCGACTCATGGGCTGGCGCCACGTGCCGCTGATGGACGCCCGCGAGATCCCCGTGCCCGGCAGCCTGCCCCGCTGCATCCGCGTGCTACTGCACTGGAATACCGAGATACCGCAACAAGAGATCTTGCACATTTATCAGCGAGATGCGCGCGTGCTGCGCCCCGACCTGGACGCCGCCCCCGCGCGTGAGGAGGAAGGATCATGATCGTCGTGATGCGGAGCGGCGCTGCTCCCAAGGAAGTCCAATCTGTTGTCGATCGAGTGAACGAGCTGGGCTTTCGCGCCCATCTCTCCATCGGTGAGGAGCGCACCATCATCGGCGTCATCGGCGACGAGCGGCCGGTGAACGAGACGATGTTCCGGCTGATGGATGGCGTCGAAAAAGTGGTGCGCATTCTCAGGCCCTTCAAGTTGGCCAGCCGCGACTTTCAACCCGAGGATACCATCGTGCCCATCAATGGGGTGTCCATCGGGGGAAAGAGCGTCTCTATCATGGCCGGCCCCTGCGCGGTGGAGGATCGTCAGCAACTGATGGAGACGGCCCACGCCATCAAGGAGGCCGGCGTCCATATCCTGCGCGGGGGCGCCTTTAAACCACGAACCTCGCCCTATAGCTTTCAGGGTATGGGCTGCGAGGGGCTGGAGCTGCTGGCCGAGGCCAAGGCCGAGACGGGCCTGGCCATCGTCACCGAGGCCATGGCTCCGGAGCAGGTGCCCCTGGTCTGCGAGGTGGCCGACATTGTGCAGATCGGCGCGCGCAA
>SKLG01000329.1 GCA_007123335.1 Anaerolineae bacterium
CCCAACGATGCAATCGCCGCCTTTGCCTCGTCTTCCGCGCCTCTTGAACGGTACCCTGTGGCTACAACGCGCTGCCGATGTTCAAGAGATCGAGCCCATCGTCCAGGCTCACCAGGATGGGTTCGGCGATGACGATGATCCCGTCGTTCTGCGCAGCAACCTGTGCGCCCGGCCCGGTAGCGTCCCAGGCGATGTGCTGTATGTTCGAGATCAAGATGCCGGCGCCGAGCCCAGCGCCCAGGTTGCCTCGTCGGTGAGCCTCATTCGCCAGATATGGACCTATGAGGGCGAGCCCCTGCGCGTCGGCGAGGTGGGCATCGTCTCAACGCGTCCGGCCTACCGCAATCGTGGCCTGGTGCGCGAGCAATTTGCCGAGTATGATCGCCTGGCGCTCAAGGCCGGCTGCGTGCTCTCCGTCATCTCGGGCATCCCCTACTTTTATCGACAGTTCGGCTACGAATACATCTTGCCCATGGATGGCGGCGTGAGCCTGCGCCCTGACCAGATCCCCGATTTGCCCACCGGAGAAAGCTCCTCGGTGACGCTGCGACCGGCTACCGACGCCGATATGCCCCTCTTGTTGCGTTTCTACCAACAGGCTATGCAGCCCATGTGCCTGGCGACGGTGTTGACGCCCGAGATCTGGCGCTATCAAGATGGCCTGCCCGAGGGCTGTAGCGACAAGAGAAAGACGCTCATGGTAGAGCGCCAGGGCCAGCCAACGGGCTATGTGCGTATGATGGCCAACGAGGACAACGACTGGTACAAAGGGGTGGTGATTCAAGAGGCCTACCTGCCGGATCATGCAGATTGTCTCGCCGTATTGCGCTACGCCAAAAAGCTGGCCCTAGAGGAGCGCAAGGTGCCGACGGTGCGGGTGCGTATCCCGGCGTCGGTACCCCTGGCGCAAGCGGCGTTGGACCTGGGGGGTGAGCCTCAGCATTCCTACGCCTGGCAGGTCAAAGTGCTCGATCCGGTCGGGTTTTTGCTGGCCATACGGCCGGCGCTGGAGCGCCGTCTGGCGGCTTCGTCCTGGGCGGAGATGACTCGCGATCTGTTCGTGGGCTGGTATCGCCAGAGCGTCGTGCTACGCTTCCGCGAGGGTCATTTGCAGCAGGTGGCCACCCTGCCCAAGGTCGACCGCCACGATCTGCGCTGCCCGCCCAACGCCATCGCCATGGTCTGGTTGGGATACCGCAGTGTGGAGGAGGTGCTGAACTGGTACCCCGACGCCGGTTGCCGCGATAAGAGTACGTTGCGCCTGATGAGCATCTTGTTCCCCAAGCGGGACTCTTGGATCGTATCGCTCTTTTAGCGAGGTTGCCTGTGATACGTCTTTGGTTATTACCATGGCGCTAGCGATCATCGACGCTCACGTCCATATCTGGAAAACGGATGACATCCTCTATCCAGCCAGTCCCGTCCTAGCGTCGCTGCCCCAGCCCGGGCCGACGGCGGAGGTGTTGCTGCGGGAGATGGCGGCGAACGGCGTCGATCAGACCGTCCTTGTGCAGCCCTCGAATTATGAATTCGACAACCGCTATATCGCCAGGACGCTGCAACGCTATCCTGAGCGCTTTGCCGGCGTGGCCCGCATCGACGTCGTGGACGCCTCCGCCCCGCAACGCCTGGAGAGATGGGCGGAGGAACATGGCCTCCGTGGCCTGCGCGTGGTCCCCTTTCGCATCCTGGAGGGCGCCTGGCTGACAAATCCGGCCTTTTATCCCCTGTGGCAAAAGGCCGCCGCGCTGTCGCTGCCCGTCTGCTTCCAGATCAGCCGGGGCCGGCTGAAGGCGCTGTGCGGATATCTGGAGCCCTTGATCGTCCACTTCCCCGAGCTGCGCGTCGTCTTGGATCATATGGGCCATTTCGAGGTGGAAAAGGGCGTGGCCGATCCGGGATTCCAGGCGCTATTGGCGCTGGCGCGGCGCGAGAGGGTGTTCGTCAAGATCTCGGGCCACTATGCCCTCTCCCACGACCCCTATCCTTATCGCGATACATGGCCCTTTATACAGGCCATCTATGAGCATTTCGGTGCACAGCGGATGATGTGGGGCAGCGATTTCCCCTTTATCCTGGTGTATGAGGGATATGGCCGCTCGCTGGAGCTGATCCGCGAACAACTTCCCTTTTTGACCGATGACGACAAGGGATGGATCTTAGGTGGAACGGCCGCCGCCTTATGGACAATACCGCCAAGCACCAAAGACCAGGAAGGACAACCGTAGAGATGGACATGATGCTCTTTGTGGGCAGGATCGACGTCTTTCGGCAGCAGGGCATCGACGTCGTGCTAGACAAGGTTCAGGAGGCCGGGATCGAGTCGCTGCTGCTGGGCGATCTGGTGATCGACGGGTCGCCGGCCTTTGACGCCGACCCCGCCTACTATGCCGATGCCGGCATGGCGCCGCCTGAGGTGGCCGAGGATGCGCGGGAGAAGGTCGATGCCTTTCGGCGCGCCGTGGAGGCCGCCAAGGGGCGCGGACTCAGGCTCTACCTCCATGATTGGGGGCAGGGGGCGGCGCGCGCGTCGATCTCGTACCCGCAATCGCTGGCCTATGGCCTGGCGCGCACCCGCGACGTCAAGCGCGCCCTGCCCGAGATCGACGGCTATGTGTTGGACGGCCCCGAGTTCGGCTACGAGATCGAGCCGGGGCATCGCAGCGACCTGCTGGCGCCTCTCGACGAACCGAGTGAGGCGGAGGCCGCCCAGCATGGCTATGACGTGGAGGCGATGCGCCGCGATCGCCTCTGGCTGATCGACGCCCTGCACAATATCGACATCCCCTTGGCTCGTCGCTGGCTGGAGAGCGAGCTGGCGGTCACCGATGTCGTCGATCTGTTCATGATGCATCCGGGCCTGCTCGATGCGCTGCGCTTTCGCGCCGAGCGCATCCTGGAGCTGCTGAGCGCCTACCGCGACGGCATCAAGGCGCTGGACCCCGCCCTGGCCATCGCCTGCGGGCCGCGCATCTCGGCCTTTGCGCCGCTCACCGGCTACAACTATGGCGCCCTGGCCCAGGTGGTCGATTTCTTCTGCCCCAAGCTCTACCTATGGCACGAGGGGATCGACGGCCTCAAGGGGACGGTGGGG
>SKLG01000224.1 GCA_007123335.1 Anaerolineae bacterium
CCGAGTAGACGGTATGCACCTTGAAGCCGATAAAGCGCTGGTTCGCGGCATAGGCGGCGATCTCGGCCCGACAGGCCTCGATCACGGTGGGGTTGAGGGTCACATAGCCGTACAGGCGCTCGTCGCGCTCCAGGTCGACGGCCAGCTCGGCGTTGCCACGGGTCATCTCTTGCACCACGGCCCGCGCCGAGGAGATGATGGCCACGTCGATGCCGCGGGCGTCCATGAGCCGCAGATTCTCCTCGATACCGCCCCAGCGCCCAGGGAAGGGCCAGGGCCCCACGTGTTGATGCACGTCGATGACAAGGCCATTCGCGCTCATCGGTCCCCTCCCTCGGGTAGACGGAAGAGGCGTCGGGCATTGCCGCCCAGGATCGCCGCCTTGTCGGCAGCGGCAATGTCGGCCTCGCGGATCATGGCTAGGGTGGGCGCCGGGTCCCAGGCCGGCGCGCCGCTGCCAAAGATCAGGCGATGGGCGCCGACATGATCCACCAGCAGCTCCACGACGCCCGGCGTGACCAGCCGACAGGCCTCCAGACAAATATCGAGGTGCTGCTCCAGCACGGCAATGGCCTCGCCCAGTAGCGCATAGCTGACGTTGGCCAGCACCAGGGCAAGGTCCAAGCCCTCGGCGGCGCGAGCCACAGTGGTGGCCTCGCCGGAGGCACCCACCTCGACGATAGCCGGCAGATCAACGGCGGCAATAGCGCGCAACGCGGCATCAAAGGAGGCCGCGCTAGGCGACCACCCCTGCTGACCCGGCGTGAGGCGCACGGCCACGCACCCGGCATTGGCGCAGCGACGAATCTCGTCGGCCACGCCAACGTGCATCCCGGCGTGAACCACGGCCACCGGATGCAGGCGCGTCGATGCCCCCTGAGTCTCGGCGCACAACGCCAGCGTCTGATCGTTGCCGTCGCGGGCATCGTAGCGGATGGCGGCGAAATGGGTCACCAGCGCCTCGGCGACGCCATGACGCGCCATGGTGCGCCGCAGCGCCGCAACGCTCAGGTCGCGGGCGCTGTCCTCGGCGCCTTCCTCCGGGCGCGTCCCGACGCAGGTGTGCCCATCGACGATGGCCAAGCCACTCGTCTCGGCGCTCATCGGCGATACGCCTCCTCCACCTTGTGCAGCACCTGGGCGATGTCGTGGACGTCGGCGGTGGAGTAATCCTCATGCCAGCGCACGACGATGTGGCTATCGATGGCCCGCCGGGCGTTGGGGCAAGAGCCCTCGTAATCGACCTCCTGGCCGTAAAAGGGACAGCTCCAGGGGCACTGGGTGGCGCCATAGTTGGCCCGATTGCGAATCCAGGGCGTCTCGTAGATGATCCAATCATAGTGGGGATCGATGGGCGCGCCCTCGGCGGCGGCGGCGCGGGCGAAGTGCTCCTTGGTCACCTGCAACCGCTCCGTGTCCACGTGGAGCATGAGCAGCCAGTAGGAGGAGACGGTGTGGGGCAGGGTATAGCCCATGCGCACCGCCGTCAGATCGGCGATCTCGTCGGCGAGCTGCGCGGCGAGGGCGCGGCGGCGCGCCAGGATGTCATCCAGCTTTTCCAGTTGCACCCGGCCAATGACCGCCTCGATCTCGGTCATGCGATAGTTGAGCCCCAGGAAGAGGTTCTTGGTCTCCTCGCTGTTAAAGGGCTTGCCGCGATCGGCAAAGCGTTTGGCGTTCCAATAGTACTCCTCGTTCTCGGTGATGACCATGCCGCCCTGTCCGCCGGCGGTGTGGTGCTTGCCGCCCATGAGCGAAAAGACGCCCATATCGCCGATGGTACCCACCAGCCGCCCCTTGTAGAGAGCGCCGTGGGCCTGGCTGCAATCCTCGATCACCGGCAGGCCGTGGGCGCGGGCGATCTCCATCACCGGGTCCATGTCCACCGGCTGGCCGGCCAGATGGGTGACGATGATGGCCCGCGTGCGCTCGGTGACCCGCTCGGCGAGGGAGGCCGGATCGACGTTCATCGTCCGTGGATCGGCGTCGGCAAAGATGGGGATGCAGTTGTTCCACAGGATCGGCGCCACCCCGCCCGGATCGGTGATGGGCGAGGAGAGCACCTCCTGGGCGATGTCGAGGCGCAGCGCGCCCAGCGCCGTGTGCACCGCCGCCGTGCCCGAACTCACCGCCGTGGCATAGGTGGCGCCGTGATAGTCGGCAAACTCGCGCTCGTAGGCGTCAACATGTTCGCCGCCGTAGCGGTCGAACCCGCCACCCTGGGTGCGCTCCTTCTCCAGCAGGGCGTGGAGGGCGTCGATCTCTTCCTCGCCGACGAGCAGACGGCGCGGAAAGGGCGTCTCGCGGATCGGCTCTCCGCCGTCGATGGCCAGCTTGACCATGAAACTCGCTCCTGATGCTGCTTGACAGGTGTTGACTCGGCGTCAGCGCTCCAGACGCTGGTGAGTCTACCATGAGGCCGCGCCGCTGTCCATTGATCATCGTTTCGCGCGGGATGACTCTGCCCCCAAAGCGCATAGCCCACCTTGAAAACACCCGTTACGATTGACAGAGCATCCTGACTTGTCTATACTCTGGCCACGATAGTGTCATGAACTCTAGCGAGGGAACGTCGAGATTCAATAATCCCTGGCCGTTAGCGACTCTTGCCAGCACAATGTTATCCATAGAGGGTGCGCCGACCAGCACCAACCCGCCCGCTACAAGCATCGCTCCACATCCTCCTATCATCACCATGCTACAGGGCGCCGCAGCACACATCCTGTGTTTCTGCCGTGGAATTGAGCGCGTTTTTTCCTCTTGAGTGCAGATACTATCAGTATCAAGGCCGTGAATCGTTTTATTGAAGAGGAGGTTCAGAACATGACTTGGAAACGACTATGTGCTTTGCTGCTGGTCTTGACCCTGACAGCAGGCATGATCGCGGGACCCAACACTCTGGCAAGCCCTTTGGTATTTGATGGGATCGTGATGGCCAGTAGTCATGAAGCCACGGTGACCATCACCCTGTCGGACATGGGCCTGGAGTTCGGCGCCATCGAGGGCTGGGAGGCTTCGCTCTATGCCGGGGCCGAGATCGGCGATGAGACCGGTGGGCGCTTTACCGACTGGGTCACGGTGGACAATGGCGCGG
>SKLG01000455.1 GCA_007123335.1 Anaerolineae bacterium
CGATCCCAGTGGCCGCCGGTGACGACGGCGATCTTGACCGGGGGTCGCGACGCCGGCGGGGCAACGGGCGACGAGTCCGTCGCCACGATCTCGGGCAGGCTCCAGGTCGCAGCGCCTTCAGTCGCCCAGCGAAAGGTGTAACGGATGGTAAGCTGCGTCGCCTCGGGAGGCGCGACGAGGGTATTGGCAAAGCGCATCCGATCGGGGGCGATGCGCTCCGGCAACAGATAGGCCCAGGGGCCGTTGGTGCGAGGTTGGTCGGCCGGTAGCACCTCCCAGTGGGCCACGCATTGCAAGTGGTCGCGCAAGGACAAGGGGGGCGCCGAGCTCCCGCTCGGCCAAGTCGCCTGGCAAGAGATGGCATAGGCCTGGCCGGGCTCGACCCCGGAATAGACGATCTGCCAGCCACCCACGCAGGTGCGCGTGCCGTTGGCCGACACATGCAGCGCATCATCGGCAAAGGCGGTGGCGGGCCTGGCGCTGGGATGTGGCGCCCAAGGCGTGATCGATTCGATAGCAGGCATAAGCCTCCTTTGTGCTTTAGCTGACGGGTCGTTGTCTGCGCTGGGGTCAGCGCTCCAACACAACCACGGTGTCGGGCGCTGCCACCGCCGAGGGCTCTGACGCGATGGGGCCGAGGAGCACCGTCTCGTCCCCAGAAGCGATGACATCCAGCGGATCGCGGGATGGATCGCCGAGCAAATAGGCACGCCGAACCCCGGTGAGCGGCACGCGCAGCGCGCCATCCTCGGGCCAGCGCAGGACGTGCAAATACACCGTTGCCCCGCGCATCGTGCTGCGACACCAGCCCAGCCCCTGGATCGGCCCCGGCTGCGTGCCATACACCGACTCGCCGTTCACATCCAGCCAGCCGCCCATGCCCAGCAGGCGGCCCACGCTCGGCTTGGGGATGACGCCCTCGGCGGTGGGACCCACGTTGAGCAAGTAGTTGCCGCCCTTGCTGACAATGTCCACCAGTTTGTACACCAGATCATCGGTAGACTTCCAGCGATGGTCATAGCCTTTGAAACCCCAGGTGTCGTTGATCGTCGCCGGCGTCTCCCAGTCGGCGTCCACGGCGACGTCGGGGATCTTGTTGTCGCCGGCCTCGGCATAGTCGCCCAGGGCGTTGCCCAACCGGCCGCTCACCAGGCAGTCGGGCTGGAGGGTGTGCACCAGGTCGAGCAGCTCGCGGGAGTGAGCCTCGCTGAGGCCCTTGGGCGTGTCGAACCAGATCAGGCAGAGGGGGCCATAGTTGGTGAGCAACTCGCGCACCTGGGCTTTGACGTAATGCTCAATGTAGCCGTCGAAATCCTGTTGCCCCTCGTCATAGTCCCAAAAGTTGCCGTCGCCATCGGGATGATGCCAGTCCTGGGTCTGGGAGTAGTAGACGCCGAACTTGAGGCCCTGCCTCCCGCACTCTTCGGCCAGCTCCTGGACGACGTCGCGGCCAAAGGGGGTGGCATCGACGATGCTGTAGTCGGTGACCGCGCTTTTGAAGAGGCAGAAGCCATCGTGGTGCTTGGCGGTGATGACCATGTACTTCTGGCCGGCTTCCTTGGCCAGGCGCACCCACTCGGCGGCGTCAAAACGCACCGGGTTGAACTGCGCGGCGAGCTGCTCATACTCGGCCACCGGGATCTGGGCGCGGTGCATGATCCACTCGCCGATGCCGGGGATCTTGCGCCCCTGCCACTCCCCGGCGGGCAGGGCATAGAGGCCCCAATGGATGAACATGCCGAATTTGGCCTCGCGGAACCAATCGAGGCGCGGATCGGTACGCGCCTCGGGGCGCTGCGAACGGGCTTGGGGGATGATGTCGTTTACAGAAGTCATGTCTGAGTACACCCTTTCATAGGTCGTTGTCTCGTCCAGGGATTCATCCTATCGCTACGCTGCGTCATACAGCACCTCAGCTTCGGCAAGCACCTGATCGCGAAAGTACTTGCTCAGGAATCCGGGCGTGTTCAGGTCCACGTCTCGGCCCAACATCTCGGCCAACTCTGCCTCTAGCTCGAAAAAGCGCAGCCCCACGCGGGCATCCGGCTCAAACTCAACCAGCACATCGATATCGCTGTCAGGACCGAAATCGCTGCGCAGCACCGAGCCGAACAGCGCCAGCCGACGGATGCGATTGCGACGACAGAACTCGGCCAACTCTTGCCGGGGTATCTCGATCCTTACGCTCATGGCTGCTCCACCACTCTACGCCAGCGCCTCATCCACAGCGGCCTGAAGCTGCTCCAGAAACGCCGCAAAGGAGGTGCGCTGATAGCCGAGAATAGCCTGACACTCCACGGTATCATACGTGTCAAAGGTGCAGGGGCCGGGGCAATAGGCGGCATCGTCGGCGTCGAGGCCCAGCACCTCGTTGAAGCGAGCCGCATACTCGGCGCCGGCCATGCGCCAGGTGGGGCCGCCGGCCACGTGCAGCGTGCGGCCAATGGCGCGCTCGTTGCCCACGCAGGCGACCAACGCCGTCACCACATCGTCGCGGGCCACAAACTCGATGCGCTGCTCGGCGCGAAAAGGCCACACCTCCGGCGGCGCCAAAAAGGCCGGCACCGACACCCCGGAGATGCGCAAGATGGTGTAGGGCAGCGCACTCTCGCGGGTCACGCCTCCCCGCGTCACGCTCTCGGCGGCCACCTTGCTCTCGCCGTAGCGATCGAATGGGGCGCAGGGATGATCGACGGTTATGGGTTCTTTAGCAGGCGAGGGGTCCTTGGCCCAAGTGTCGCCATAGACGCACACCGAGGAACTGAGGATCAGATGGGGGCGGCGCCCATTCGCCTCCAGGGCCTCGATCAGCCGTTGGGTGCCCTCGACATTGACCCGCCAGGTGAACGCGCCGTCGCGCTCGCTCTGCGGAGGCAGCAACGCCGCCAGGTGCAGCGCCGCATCGACACCATCGGCTGCTGCTATCAGCGCGTCCCGGTCGAGGATGTCGGCGCGCATCGGCTCCACGTTCGGCAGCGCCTCCAGCGGCGCGAAATCGCAACTGGGCAGATCGAGGGCGCGAACCAGATGGCCATCGGCGGTCAGCACGCGGGCCAGTTCGCGCCCGATGCTGCCGGCGCCGCCGGTGATAAGGATGGTGGACATGATCGCTCTCCCTTAGGTGATAGACATGCCCTGCATCTGCGAGCGCTCATCCAGCGTGCGCGCCGCCAGCTCTAGCGCTTGCAGCGTCTGATCGACCTGATCCGTCGCCTCCGCGCGCCCCAACGCCGCTTCCAGGCTTTCGGCCCCTTCGGCGCAACGCCGCGCAAAGGGCAGGCATAGCTTGCTGCGCAAAAAGAAGCGTCCCTCTATACTCTGTAGCAGATCGGCGACGGCGCTCAGACGCTGGCCAACGTCGCTCCGCCAGGCATCATCGCCCTGTTCCAGCGTGGCGATCTGCCCGGCCATCTGCCGACAACGTGCCAGGGCGTCGGCCAGGTATTCCTCTCCTTGAGGCATGCTATTCTCCTTGTCCGTTGGTGCTGCTTACGCGGTCGAGATCCACCACATCGACGCGATGATAGCCCTTGCCATCGTACAGCTCGCCGGGGAAGGGGTCCTCTTTGGCAAAGATGGGGCCATACTTCTCCCGGTTGCGCCGCGCGTCGGGATAGCTGTACAGGCTGGCGTTGGCCAGCGGCGGCACGGTGACCAGCTCATACTCCAGCGAGCCCAGCCCGTTCAATGCGCCGGTGTGCAGCTGAATCTCCTCACTGATATCCTCGTAATGCACGGCCGAGGCTGCGCTGAACTTGTGCGCGCCCGACTCGCCGGCCTCATAGTCGAACGCCGCCGATCCCGGCATGCCCGGCGCCGCCGTGACGGCGTCGAGGGTGGCCTTGTCCAGCGCCACCGGATCGCGCCCGGCGAAAATGCCGACGTTGGGCGTCAGCGGCATGTCAGCAAAGCCGACGCAATCGCAGAACGGCGAGATGTCGATAGCCATGTTGATGAACCCGACCTTGTCGCGGCCCACCGTCTCCATCGTGGCCAGGCAGGCATCGGCCATGGCGGCGCAGGTGGCCTTGACGGTGACCTCGGGGTGATCGCAGACGCCGCACGCCGTGGTGGCGCCCAGGTGGGACAGGCAGTTGGCGCATTTCTCGCGCTCCCACTCGATGGAGGTCTCGGTGACGTGAAACAGCCCCCAGGGGCAGCACGCCTCGCATGCTTCCCACTTGGGGCAGGCGCGCCCCTGGCAACGCTCGGGGTGAAAATCGGTGGCCGCGCCCAGGCCGTAGGTGGGATGGCCGCCCATGTGCACATTGTGCTTGCCCCGCCGCGACTGCGCGCCGATGCCCAGGTTCTTGACCGACCCGCCGATGACGCCGATGGGGTGGCCCTTGAAATGGGTCAGCACGATGAGCACGTCGGCCAGGGCGATGGCCTTGGCGATATAGGCCTCCTTGAGCAAAAAGCCCTGGGGCACATCGACCCGCAGGTCGTCGGTGCCGTTATAGCCGTCAGCGACGAGGAAGGGGCAGCCCAGGGTCGCCGCGCTATAGCCGTTGCGCTCGGCGGTGATGAGCAGGTCGAGCCCTGTGGCGCGGGGCGAGATCTGGCCATAGGTCTGGGTCACCGTGTCGCAGACAAAGGGGCGACCGCCCAACGCCTTGACCCGGTCGGCCAGGGCGCGGGCATAGACGGGGCGCAGATATGCAGTGTTGTTCCACTCGCCGCAGTGCAGCTTGATGGCTACCGCATCGCCGGGGGAGATCATCTCGGCGAATCCGGCGGCTTCGAACAGGGCCAACATTTGGGGCACCAGTCCCGTGGGTCCAGAGTGGCTGCGGCCCGCGGTGTTGAGCGTGTATACAGGGGATGGCATGGTCGACTCCTTGCACAGAAACCAAAAGGGGCGCCTGGCAGACCGACACATCGAGCAACACATCGCGGATTGTACCGCCGGTGGCGGACAAGCGTCAACTGATGCGTACACTTGTCGCGGCGCCGCACGCATCCCCAGTTCGCTATCTTGCCCAGCGTTCCAGCGTGTGCTATGCTCCGTGCGGTATCGATAGCTGACGAAGGGAGCCTTATTATGTGCATGTTCTGTTCCGCAGTACCGGTAGCGTTGAGCTTGGGCGCTGTGGCGGAATCCAAGCAATTGCAGGCCCGTCGCGCCGCTCAAGATCGTGGCGAGGCTCTACCGCGCCGGCGGCCTTTTTGGGCGCTTTCCCTGGCGGCGGTAGCTTTGATCGTCACCGCCTCGACGATCTATCACACGCAATTAGGTGGCTGATGGCAATTCCACGAGGGAGCAAGAGATGAACGAGATCACGGTAGCCGCTCTCGACACCGAGCGCTTTATCGCCGAAAAGGTGGCAGAGATCCGCGCCGCGGTGGGCGACGGTACGGCGATCAACGCCCTGTCGGGGGGCGTCGATTCCTCGGCGGTGACGCTGCTGGGGCACCGCGCGCTGGGCGAGCGCCTGCGCACGGTGTTCGTCGAGAACGGCCTGATGCGCGAGGGCGAGGCCGAGATGGTGGTGCGCGTCTTTGGCGAGCTGGGCGTGCCGGTGGAGGTCATCGATGCCCGCGATGCCTTCTTTGGTGCGTTGGCCGGCCTCACCGATCCCGAGGCCAAGCGCGAGGCCATTACCCAGACCTTTTACCGCGACATATTCGGCCGCTTGGTTCGGGAGAGCGGGGCTACCTTTCTCTTGCAGGGCACCATCCTCACCGATGTGGACGAGACGGTGGCCGGGATCAAGCGCCAGCACAACGTCCTGGCCCAACTGGGCATCGATCCACAACAGGCGTTCGGCTATGCGGTGATCGAGCCACTGATCCAACTGCGCAAGGACGGCGTGCGCGCCGTGGCCGAGGCGTTGGGCCTGCCCAAGTCCATCGCCCAGCGGATGCCTTTCCCCGGCCCGGCCCTGGCGGCGCGGGTCATCGGCGAGGCGACGCCGGAGCGGATCGCCACGGTGCGCCGGGCCACGACGGTGGTGGAGGAGGTGCTGCGCGACAGCGGCGCCTTTCAGGTGATGGCCATCCTGCACGAGGACCGCGTCACCGGCGTGCGCGACGGGGTGCGCGACTTTGGCCAGCAGATCGAGGTGCGCTGCTGGGATAGCGTCGACGCCCGCACGGCGACGCCGACGCGGCTGCCATTCGATACGCTAGAGAGGCTGGCCGAGGGCATCCTGCGCGAGGTGCCCGGCGTCGTAAGCGTCACCTATGCCATCGCGCCCAAGCCGCCATCGACGATGGAGGCGGTGTAGGCAAGCCGCCAACGCCCAACGAGGAGGGTGCAGCGTGCGCACGGTCCGTTTCGAGAAAAACATCCCCCAAGCATTGTTGATCAAGGCGCTGCGCCAGGTCTGGCCAGACGTCGTGTTCTCGCCGCTCTCGCCCACCCAGATGGTCAACCTGCCCGATGCACTGCTGCCTGGACCGCGTTGGGTGCGCGCCCGCAACCTGCTATGCGGCGTATGCGCCAGCGATCTGCACCTGCTGAATGTCGAGGCCGACCCTCGCGTGGCTCCGGCGGTGCTGCCCGGCAGCGCCCGCATGTACCTCGGCCATGAAGCGGTAGCCGTGGTGACCGAGGTGGGCGCCGAGGTGACGACCCTTCAGGTGGGCGACCGCGTGGTGCTGGATGTGCCCGCCGCCAACTGCCTCAGCCAGGAGATCGACCCGCCGTGCCGGCACTGCCGTCGCGGCGACTATTTTTTGTGCGAGAACGAGTCCCTCGGTCAGGGACCGCCGAGCGTCGGTGGTGGATGGGGCGACGAGATGCTGGTCCACGAGACCCAGCTCTACCGTCCGCCCGAGGCTCTGACCGACGAAGCCGCAATGCTCCTCGAGCCCTTTTCCGTGGCGGTGCGCGCGGCGCTACGCAGATTGCCCAAGCCGGGAGAGCGGGCGCTGGTCGTGGGCAGCGGCACCATGGGCTTGATGGTCATCGCCGCGCTGCGCGCCATTGCCCCCGAGTGCCGTATCACCGCCATGGCCCGCTATCCGACGCAGCAGGCCATGGCCCGCCAGTTGGGCGCCGACGAGATCTGGGCCAACGAAGAGCCCTATGCGGCCACGGCACAGCGCACCGGCGCCCGACACTACCGAGGGATGTTCGGCCAGCAGATGCTCCTCGGCGGTTTCGATGTCGTGTTCGACTGTGTGGGCTCGGCCAGGACGCTGCGCGACAGTCTGCGCTTCGCGCGAGCGGGGGGCGCGGTGGTGCTGACCGGCATCCATTTTGCGCCGCTATCGGTGGATATGACCCCGGTGTGGTATCAGGAGGTCGATCTCCTGGGTCTCTATGCCCACGGTATGGAAGTGTGGCAAGGGGAACCCACGTCCACCTACGACCTCGCCGCCCGCCTTTTAGCTGAGGGCGCCCTCGATGTGGACAGGTTCATCACCCATCGCTTTCCCCTGGACCGCTGGCAAGAGGCGGTCAGGGTGGCGAAGGACAAGCGCAACGGGGCGATCAAGGTGGTGCTAGACTATCGCTAGACCGGGGCGGAACACGGCACACCCCACAGGGAGCGTTGCTCCCTGTGGGATGCCAAGGCCAGACGTCATTTCCCTCGCAAGGCGAGGGGCAGATAGAGATGAGAGAGCGGCGACGTTGGCGATGGGGTAAACGTGGGTGAGGACGTAAGTGTTGGTGACGGTGTAAGCGTTGGCGAGGGCGTAAGCGTCGGCGTCGGAGTGACATACATGTACTCGTCGGCGCCGAGATCATAGCCTCCACCCTGTGGGCGCGTCTGCCCGTCGATATCCACGGTCACG
The DNA here is from genome assembly GCA_007123335.1 of Anaerolineae bacterium. GTDB lineage: Bacteria > Chloroflexota > Anaerolineae > UBA1429 > UBA1429 > SKLG01. Next base: position 7,747 of record SKLG01000455.1, read on the forward strand.
CCGGCGTCTATGCCCTTGTTGATGGCAGCCGAATCGGGTTTGATACGGTAATCGCCGGCTGCCGGATCTATAAAGCTGGCGTTGCCGGTAAAGGTTCGGGTTCGCATCACCACGCCCGGCCCATCGTTCTGCTTCGCATTACCGTCAAAGAGCGTTGCGTCCAGCTCCACTCGCGCGTCGGCGTCGGCATAGACAGCGGCGCTGGAATGGCCTGCCAGGATCGAGTTGACCGCGGTGACCAAATAGTCCTTGGCCGCCCAGATGCCCTGGCCGATGCCCGAGGCAATGCCGTTGTCGGCAATGGTGTTGTGCTTGAGTGTGGCGTTGCCCTTGCCATTACCGAACCACAAGCCGCTACCGGCGGTAGATGCCTCGTTGCGCACGATCATGTTATTCGTCAACGACACAGGCAGGATCGTGGGCGTCTTGTTCGGCTCCGCAGGCACACCGGCGCTCCACACGCCGCCACCGTGACCGGTAGCGACCAAGTTGGCTTGATTGTTGGCTATGTGATTGCGCTCCAGATCCACGATGGCACGGAAAATCGCCACGCCGCCACCGTAGCCGATCCCATCGGTGCTAGCCGTGTTACCTGTAATGGCGTTGCGCCGTACACTGGCGTTGCTGCCGACGAAAAAGATGCCTCCGCCACGCGATTCATAGACCGAGCGGCCGGCCACGTTGTCCGCGATTTCATTGTCGGCGAGGAGGACGTTCACGGCGTTGGCGCCGACGGTTATCGCGCCTCCTGCGCCATAGCCCGAGACACTGCCGGTGTTATTCTGAAAGGTATTGTGCTGCACCAGGACCGACTTGGCCATGTCGCGGCCGATATCATAGATAGCCCCCAGATAAAGCGCCCCACCGCTTCCAGTAAAGGCCTCGGCGGCCACATTATCGACAAACACGTTGTGGGTGATGGTGATCCAGGAAGCCGCTGTGCCGATGTCAGTGCCGATGTGCAGTGCTCCGCCTGCTCCGTTGGCCCCAGCACTGACATTATTCCGAAAGGTGTTATGTGTGACCATAGCGCTGTATCCGGTGATGCTCACCGCACCACCAAAGCCAAAGCCACCCATCCCGCCGCGATTGCCTTCAAAGGTATTCTCGGCAAGGATCGCTGTACGAGCGGGTAGGATAGAGGCCAGGTAGATGGCTCCACCCACGCCATCCACCAGTCCTGAGCTGATGTTGCCGGTATTGTTCCGGAATGTGTTATGGCGAAACGTGGCTTCAGCGTTGGTCAAATAGACGCCAGCGCCGCCCAACGTAGGCCAGCGGGTGCCCGCTCGTCCGCCCTCATTCTTTTCAAACAGGCTATGGGTCATGGTCAAGGCGCTAAAATCGCCATAAACGCCACCGCCACGTCCCTCGGCAACTTGGCTGGCGATGTTGTCTTGAAAGGTCACGCGCTCCAGCGTGGCCGGGGTTTGATGGAGCCAAAGTCCACCACCTTGTCCCAGACCGGCGTCGCCAGCGATGTTCTTTTCCACCCAACAGTCGGCCATACTCAAGGTGCTCTGGACGATCGCGAGCCCACCGCCAACGCCTATAGTCTGCGCGGTAACGCTAGCGGTATTGTTGAGAATGTGCACATCATCTAGCGTTACGTTGGCCCCCAAAGCATAGATACCACCGCCCAGCTCACGATTATGGCTATCCTTGCCTCCGCCTTGGGTAGCGTTGCCACCAGTGATGGTCAACCCCTTTATGGTAACGGTTGCCCCATTGATCACGAGGGCTCGCCCTTGGCCCTGAGCATCAATAATGGTCGGATTCGCATTAGGGTCAGGTGTCGACCAATTCGTCGGCGTATAGCCGCCGACCAGCACGAGATCCTTGTCGATACGGACCACCTGATTCATCGCCTGACGAACGGTCACGCCGCTATAAACCCCGGCAGCCACCTTGATGACATCATCGCCATGATCCACGGCATCGACGGCGGCCTGGATAGAGGCAAAGCAGGGTATCTGGCCACCACAGTTCCCGCCTGGGGCAACATAGTACACCGTCTGACCATCGGCCCCCTGTGCAACAGTCGGGCTCTGGAGGACCAACGGCGCGCCGAGAAGCAGGAGGAGCATCCAGAGCCTCATCGCCCTGAATATATGATACCTTATTGGCGCCTCGGCGCTGGAGTTACGTGCCATCCTGATAGACTCCTTTTCACACATGTAGGCAATGACTCCCTGGTAGCCATCCAAGGGGGAAATCCTGCTCTGCGAAAGGAGCGCCGAGGCATACACCTCGGCGCTCCCTGATACACTCGATTGCTCGCGAGAAATCGCCAAGCATTCTTCGGACTAGTCGCAGACCACCATAAAGTTCAGGTTGCTGTAGATCCAGTCGGCCTGCATAAAGTTCCAGGGCAGCCACGATGAACCGATGCCATAGGCCTCGTCCCAGCCGGAGCTTCCATATACGTCGAACACCTGGAACCAGAGCGGGTTAGCGCTCATGACCGTCATGTTGGTCAACCAGACTCGGTAGAAGCCGGGATGACGGGTCAGGCCCATGCCCCAGAAGCCCTTGTCTCCGGACACGGCGGACTTGGCAAACGCCACATGACCCGGATTAACGATGTTTTTCGTCTCGTCAAAGCCGACCCGAGCAACCTGGATGTTCGCGCCCTGGACGCCGTGACCAGCCGTGTCCATCACCTTGCCCGCGACGTACATCCATCCAGCGTTGGCACGAGGACCAGCCACCGAGCTGTACTCAAAGACCAGGTTGGCCCACCACATGTAGTTGCAGTCCACGTAGAAGCTAAAGGTCCAGGGGCCTGGATCGCCGGCTTCCTTCTTGACCAAGTGACGGGGCTCACCGGGATATTCCGCATACCAGCCCATTCCCACCGCATCCGCACCGCCCTCCATAAAGGCTTCGATCATGACGGTGTAGTACCCCTGGATGCAGTTAGCCTGGAAGAGGAAATCGCCCATGGCACTCTTGGTTTCCGACTCGCGGATCATGACATCTCCGCCGCCAGTATCACGCCACAGGCTCACGGTGACGGGCCCCTCGGGGCCGCCGTTGGTGCCGTTAAAGACCTTGCCGGACACAGTCAGCAACGGCTTGTCATGTGCATCAGCCGATACGGCCAGAGGCACCACCATCGCCAATACCACGACGGTGAGCAACAACACGCGCAGTACCTTATTCATCTCGTTTCCTCCAAAAGCATAGGGTGTTCAGACCTTTTTCCCTCTCCGATGTGACTGGGCAGTCACACCGTCCGTGCGGAATCCTTCGATAATCTCCTCTCCTTTCTTTCCAAAGCTGGGCACATGACACGAATCGACCGCACTGGAGCCAACCACTACGTTTTTCCCTGAGCGGTTAGCTCACTATGCATATGGGCAAAGCCCACTCGACTCCTAGATAGTATAGCATGAACAAAATTATATGTCAATAGATGATACGAAAGAAATATGTACGTAGTATCATCAATATATTAATTCTAATATCATAGAATCAGGCTTTATACGTCAAAGCAGAGAGAATCTTGTTCAGATAGATCAAGAGTCGCGAAAAACAGCCTATGATGTGTTATATACTAGATGGTCGCCGATGGGGTTGATGAGAGATTGAGAGGTAGGCGCGATAGCATTAGACAGATCTCATCACGCTAAAACCTGTCCAAGTAGCCTTTCGCTGTATACCCTCCTTTCGGAGTTGGCTAGCGGACATTCATGTCTGAGAGTATAGCAGATTCAAGTTACAATACGGTTACAAAGCAGTTACAGTCAGA